>JACPXN010000057.1 GCA_016196515.1 Candidatus Omnitrophota bacterium
AGGCTCCCGGAGACATTATAGGGAAAACCACCGAAGAAAGCATGTTGAGCGGCCTTTTTTACGGTTATGGTGCCTTGTGTCAGGGAATGGTTGATTTGTTGAGCCGGCGCGTAGGGGCGAGGTCACCTCGCCCTTATGTGGTCATGACCGGCGGCCACACCCGTCTCATGAAAAAATTTGTCTCCCCCAAGATCCGCATTATCGACGAGAATTTAGTCTTCAAAGGCATGGCCCTCTTGGCCCCTTTTTAAAAATTTCTTGACAAAATCGTTGGTTTGAGTATATTAGCACTCTACAAGAAATAGTGCTAAATAGAAATCACATATGTAGGGGTTCGATTGATCGAACCCTTTCTGCTGCGGGCGCAATAAATTGCGCCCCTACGGCACAATTTCATTAATCATATAACCAGGAGGGATGTATGGCGATTCAACCGTTAGCAGACCGTATTTTGGTCAAGGCCCTGGAAGCCCGGGAAGTCACTAAGGGCGGTATTGTCCTGCCGGATACAGCTAAGGAAAAACCGCAGGAAGGTAAGGTCGTTGCGGTGGGCAAAGGCAAAATTTTAGACAGCGGGGAGGTCCGCAGTCCGGAAGTCAAGGTGGGCGACCGCGTTCTCTATGGTAAATACAGTGGCACCGAGATCACAACCAAGGACGGCGAAGAGTTATTGATCATGAAGGAAGAGGACATTTTTGCGATCGTAAAATGATTTTAAAAATTCACGGAGGATTTTAAAATGGCTAAACAATTATTATTCGACGACCAAGCGCGCCGCAAGGTTTTGTGCGGGGTCGAGCAATTGTCCCGCGCGGTCAAGATCACGCTGGGGCCCAAAGGCCGCAACGTGGTTTTGGACAAGAAATTCGGTTCCCCGACCGTGACCAAGGACGGTGTATCGGTGGCCAAAGAGATCGAACTGGAAGACCCCTTCGAGAACATGGGGGCCCAGATGGTCAAGGAAGTGGCGGAAAAAACTTCCGACATTGCCGGCGACGGCACCACCACCGCGACCGTTCTGGCCGAGTCCATTTACCGCGAAGGGTTAAAGAACGTCACCGCGGGTGCTAATCCCATGGCCCTCAAGCGCGGCATCGACAAGGCGGTGGCCAAAGCCGTTGCCAAACTGGAAAAACTTTCCCAAAAGATAGACCTCAAGAATTCCAAAGAAGTCGAGCAGGTGGCCAGCATCGCCGCCAACAGCGACAGCGTCATCGGCAAGAAGATCGCCGAGGCCTTTGAGGCGGTGGGCAAGGACGGCGTCATCACCGTCGAGGAAAGCAAGACCATCAATACGGAATTAAAGATCGTCGAGGGCATGCAGTTCGACCAGGGTTATCTTTCGCCTTATTTCTCCACCGATATGGAGAAAATGGTGTGTGAACTGGAAGACGCGCTGATCCTGCTGTATGAAAAGAAAATCTCCAGCATCAAGGACATTCTGCCGGTCCTGGAGAAGGTCGCCAAGGGCGGGCGACCGCTCGTCATCATTTGCGAAGAAGTGGAAGGGGAAGCGCTGGCGACCTTAGTCGTCAATAAAATGCGCGGCACCCTGCATTGCGTGGCCGTGAAGGCCCCGGGTTACGGCGACCGCCGTAAGGAAATGCTCAAAGACATTGCGGTCTTGACCGGCGGGCAGGCCATCACCGAGGATTTGGGCCTTAAGCTTGAAAATGTGGACCTGCCGGATTTGGGCCGCGCCAAGAAGATCAAGATCGACAAGGACACGACCACCATTGTCGAAGGTCAGGGCAAACAGACCGACATCAAGGGCCGTATCGCCCAGATCAAGAACCAGATCGACGCTACCGATTCTTCCTATGATAAGGAAAAGCTGCAGGAACGCCTGGCCAAACTTTCGGGCGGGGTGGCCATCATCAATGTGGGTGCCGCGACCGAAAGCGAAATGAAGGAAAAGAAAGCCCGCGTCGAGGACGCCTTGCACGCGACCCGCGCGGCCGTGGAAGAGGGCATTGTTCCCGGCGGCGGTGTGGCGCTCTTGCGCACCCTCAAGGACATCGCTGATATGGACCTTAAGGGCGATGAAAAGACAGGATCCGAGATCGTCCTGCGCGCCCTTGAGTCACCGGTGCGCCAACTGGCGTTCAACGCCGGTTTGGAGGGCTCGGTCATTGTCGAGCGTCTCAAAGCCGAGAAGGATAACAGCGTCGGGTATGATTTTGAGAAGGACGAGTACACCGATATGTTCAAGTCCGGCGTCATGGATCCCACCAAGGTCACCCGCACCGCGTTACAGCATGCCGCCAGTATCGCCGGCCTGCTGCTGACAACCGAGTGTCTGGTCACCGATATTCCGGAAAAGGAAAAGGCCCCGGCCATGCCGGGCGGTATGCCGGGCGGCGGCATGGGAGGGATGTACTGATCTTCGGCATCTTCGGCATAACTTGCCTTGACGCCGTTTAAAAAATATTTTATACTTTAACTAGATTTACATCCGGACGCCCGTAGGCGGGTTTAAAGGGCCTTAGTTATTTAGCTTGGGCCCTATTTGTATTTTGGTGGAGGTTAATATGCCAGTTCAAGATTTAACAGAGATTTTTAAGAAATATGAGAATAAATGGGTGGCGTTGGACGATAACTATGGTGTTATCGCAGAGGCTGCCTCATTGGAAGAGGTTCTAAAAATTTCCCGCCAAAAGGGGTTGGACGATCCTACCACCGCTTTTATTCCGAATTTTCAGACCGAATATGTTTTATGACGACATATAGGTTCCCGTATAGTCGTATCAGCAGGCAAAGTGATAATCCTTTGCTCCAATTTAAGAATGAACCTCTTTTGACCGTCGGGCTGTTAAATCGACCAGATCAAATGGTAAAGGTGCTTTCCTATATTGATACGGGTTCACAGTGGTGTTTGTTTCATAATCAATACGCAGCTCAATTAGGTATTCCAGATTATAAAAATACCAGGGAATCCTTTCCTTTGTCCGGCGTTGGTGGAGCAAATGCCAATATGGCATATTTTCATGATTTGAAATTATTAGTATTCAAAGATAATAAGAATTTTAAAGCAAAGAATGCCATTGAAATTCCAACAAAAATTGGTTTTGTCGATAAGCATTTTGGTTTCGGCGGGATACTTGGCGTATATGGTTTCTTGGATAGATTTTGTTTTATTGGAAATATCCCCGAACACTATTTTGAGTTAAAAGAAGCGTTTTAATACATAGCATGCTGATTTATGAATCAAGCATCCATCCCCAAAGGGTCGGATGTTTTTGTATTTATATACACCTTTTTGGTTGGACATATTCCTTTTTATTCGTTGACATTTCACCCCTTTATCTATATAATCAGCGCTTAAAAACCTTTTAAAAAAACGTTTGATTTTTTTCTTTTTGTTTGTATCCCATTGAAAATACGGAGGTTACGTAATGGCTGATTGGATCGGCATTGGACGCAGGGCGCGCAAGTGTTATGGCTTTGACGAGGTGGCCCTGGCTCCCGGATCGGTAACGGTCAACCCCAATGAGGTGGATACCAGCTGGGTCATCGGCAAGCATCAATTTCAGGTCCCTATCCTGGCCGCGGCCATGGACGGGGTGGTGGATGTCAAATTCGCGGTGGCCATGGGTCAATTGGGCGGTATCGCGGTCCTAAACTTAGACGGCATCCAGACCCGTTATGAAAATCCAAAAGAGGTTTTAGACCAGATCGCCAAAGCCGCGCCGGACGAAGCCACCAAGCTGGTGCAGACCATTTATGAGGCCAAGGCCAATCCTGTCAAGGACACGCTGATCGCCAAACGCGTTGCCCAGATCAAAAAGCACAAGGTCCCGGCGGTGGTCAGCTGCATTCCGCAAAACGCCGAACGTTTCGCCAGGATCGCCATCGAGGCCGGGGCGGACATCTTCGTCGTGCAAAGCACCGTGGCCACGGTGCGTCATATTTCCAAGGAATACAAAGTTTTAGACATTGAGCAATTTTGCAAGGGATCCAAGGTCCCGGTCATCATCGGCAATTGCGTCACCTATGAGATGGCCCTGGAACTGATGGAGATCGGCGCCGACGGCCTTTTGGTCGGCATCGGCCCGGGCGCGGCGTGCACGACCCGCGGGGTTCTGGGAATCGGCGTTCCGCAGATCACGACCACCGTGGACACCGCGGCGGCGCGCGATTATTATTTCAAGCGCAAAGGCAAATACGTCCCCATCATCACCGACGGCGGCATGCGCATCGGCGGAGAGATCTGCAAGGCCTTCGCGGCCGGGTCGGATGCGGTCATGGTCGGTTCCGCGTTCGCCAAAGCCGAAGAAGCGCCGGGCCGGGGTTATCATTGGGGCATGGCCACGTCCCACGCCAATCTGCCGCGCGGCACGCGCATCAAGGTCGGCACCAGCGGCACGCTCAAAGAAATTCTCGTGGGCCCCGCGCGCGTGGACGACGGTTCGCAAAATCTTTTAGGCGCTTTGAAGACCTCAATGGGGTCACTGGGCGCTTCCAATATCAAGGAGATGCACGACGTTGAGATCATCATCGCCGGGTCCATCCAGACCGAAGGCAAGGTGTTCCAGGTCGGGCAAAGAGTAGGGATGGGTAAGTGATCCCCGGTGGGGATCACTTCCTGAAAAGCCGCAGCCCAGGCTTTTCAGGGGGTTCCTCAGTGGTTTTTAAATCGTAAGGATACGTTCATGGCTAAGAAAGCTGTCCGTAAGAGACCCGCGCGCAAGAAAGCTGTGCGCAAAAAAATTGTGCACAAGAAGACCGCACGTAAGAAAACCATACGCAAAAGGGTCGTTCCTAAAAAGGCCGTCCGCAGAAAACCCGCCCGTACGCACAGGAAAGTCTTCAAAAAGAAAGCGGTGCATGGGCTCATGAAGCCCATCAAGTTGCGCTCCTCGGCAAAAACCATACCGATGGAGGTGAGAAAGCAGAAAAGCCGCGACATTCTCCTGATCCTTGATTTCGGGTCCCAATACACCCAGTTGATCGCCCGGCGCGTGCGCGAAAGCAAGGTCTTCAGTCAGATTGTCCCGTATAACATTTCCTCCGACAAGATCAAAGAGATCGCCCCCAAAGGGATCATCCTCTCCGGCGGGCCGCAAAGCGTTTACGATGCCAAGGCCCCGCTGCCCAATAAAGATATCTTTAAACTCGGCCTTCCCATTTTGGGCGTTTGTTACGGCATGCAGGTCATTACGCATGTCCTGGGGGGTAAGGTCGCTAAAGCCAAGGGCCGCGAGTACGGCCGGGCCGAATTGTTCATCGACAGCAACAAGGACCTCTTTGGGAACCTTTCCACGAATTTGACCTGCTGGATGAGCCATGGCGACGAGATCGCAGTGCCTCCGCCGGGTTTTGTCCGCATCGCGCACACGTTGAATTCCGCCAACGCGGCCATCGGCAACCGGACGAGAAAGATCTTTGGCGTCCAGTTCCACCCGGAGGTCGTGCATACCCAGCGCGGCATACAGGTTTTGCAGAATTTTGCTTATACCATTTGCGGATGCCTGCCCCGCTGGACCATGGACCGATTCATTGACGTCTCGGTCAAACAGATCAAGGAACTCGTCGGCAATAAGAGGGTGGTGCTGGGTTTGAGCGGCGGGGTGGATTCGTCCGTCGCCGCTGTGTTGCTCCAGAAAGCCATCGGCGGCAAACTTTACTGTATTTTTGTGGACAACGGGCTTTTGCGCAAAAATGAATCGGCTTCTGTCCAGCGCACGTTCAAGGGCCATTTCAGGATGAACCTGATCGTGATCGACGCGGAAAAGAGGTTTCTCGAGCGCCTCAAAGGCGTCGAAGACCCGGAAGCCAAGCGCAAGACGATCGGCGATGAATTCGTGCGTGTTTTTCAGGACGCGGCCAAAAAGATCAAGGGCGCGGAATTCCTGGGCCAGGGCACACTTTATCCGGATGTCATTGAGTCTGTGTCCGCCGCCGGCGGGCCTTCCGCGGTGATCAAGAGCCATCATAATGTCGGCGGTTTGCCCAAAGACATGAAGTTCAAACTCGTCGAGCCCTTGCGCGAATTGTTCAAGGATGAAGTGCGTCTCATCGGCAAGAGCCTCAACATGCCGGAGTCCGTGCTCAAACGCCAGCCGTTTCCCGGACCCGGTTTGGCCATCCGTGTCATCGGCGAGGTCACCAAGGAGCGTTTGGAGATCTTAAGGGAGGCGGATGAGCGGGTCCTGGACGAGATCAAGAAAGCCAACCTTTACCATGACCTGTGGCAGTCCTTTGCCGTGCTTTTGCCCATCAAGAGCGTGGGGGTCATGGGGGACGCGCGCACCTACGAGAATGTCATCGCGCTTCGCTGCGTCACGAGCCAGGACGGCATGACCGCGGATTGGGCGCATTTGCCGCACGATGTCCTGGGAAAAATTTCCAACCGCATCATCAATGAAGTCAAGGGCGTCAACCGCGTCGTGTATGACATCTCGTCGAAACCTCCTGCGACGATCGAATGGGAATGATATAATGTAGGGGTTTGATTTATCGAACCCTTTTATGCGGGGCGCAATGAATTGCGCCCCTACGTTGTTGCATATGGTTTCCCAATTCGTCCATCTCCACGTTCATACCCAATACAGTTTGCTCGACGGCGCCTGCCGCGTTGATGAATTGGTCCAAAAGGCGGCCCGCTTGGGGATGCCCGCCTTAGGCATGACCGACCACGGCAATATGTTCGGCGCCGTACATTTCTACCAGGCCGCCCAAAAGGCCGGCATCAAGCCCATCATCGGCTGCGAGGCCTACGTTGCCCCCAAAAGCCGTTTCGACAAGAATCCCGACCAGAGAAATTTGTCCCACCTTGTCCTTTTGGTCAAAGACGCCCAAGGGTACGCCAACCTCGTCAAACTCGTCTCCGCCGGATATTTGGAAGGTTTTTATTATCGCCCCCGTTTGGACCATGACCTTTTGTCCCAATACGCCAAAGGCCTCATCGCCACGTCCGCCTGTCTGAAAGGGGAAGTGCCCGGTCATTTGCTCAAAGGCAATTATGATGCCGCCCTTCAGGCCGCTGACCATTTGAACCAGATCTTCGGTCAGGGTAATTTTTACATTGAATTGATGGACCATGGCCTCCTCGAGCAGAAAAAGGTCAATGAGGGGCTTGTCAAGATCGCGGCCCGGCTGGGGCTGCCGCTGGTCGCGACCAATGACGTGCATTATCTGGAGCATGACCAAAGTCACGCGCATGAGGCGCTGTTGTGCATACAAACGCAGACAACGCTGGATGACCCCCGCCGCATGAAATTCGGCAGCGACCAGTTTTATTTCAAATCCGCCGATGAGATGGAGCTCCGGTTCGCCGCCGTGCCCGACGCTGTCAAAAACACCCTGGCCATCGCCGAGAAGGTCGACCTGAAACTGGATTTCGACCAGTATCATCTGCCGCGTTACGAAACTCCCGCCGGAAAAACCAAGGAAGGGTACTTGCGCGAACTGTGTTCCGCGGGATTTGTCCGCCGCTACCCCACGGCCGACCCCTCAGGCCCCGCCATAGGCGGGGCAGGCGGGGAACTTTCGGCCCGCCTGGAATTTGAACTGAAGGCCATCGAGGACATGGGATTCGTCAGTTATTTCCTGGTTGTTTGGGATTTTATCCATTATGCCAAAAGCAAAGGGATCCCCGTCGGACCCGGCCGCGGGTCGGCCGCCGGCAGTTTGGTCAGTTATCTTTTGGGGATCACGGACCTGGACCCCATCAAATACGGGCTTCTTTTTGAACGTTTCCTCAACCCCGGCCGCAAAAGCATGCCGGACATCGACATTGATTTTTGTTATGAACGGCGCAACGAGGTCATTGATTACGTGACGCAAAAATACGGCCGCGACAATGTGGCGCAGATCATCACCTTCGGGTCCATGCAGGCCAAGGCCGCGGTGCGCGATGTGGGCCGGGCCATGGCCGTCAGTTACGCCGACGTGGACCGCATCGCCAAACTCATCCCCAATAATATCGGCATCACCATTGACGAGGCGCTCAACGTTGAACCGCAGTTAAGGGAATTGGTGGCGACCGACAAGACCGCCCGCGACCTTGTGGCCACGGCCCAAGTCCTGGAGGGCCTCAACCGTCACGCGTCCATCCATGCCGCGGGGGTGGTCATCGCCGACAGGCCGCTGGCCGAACATGTCCCGATGTTCAGGAGCACGGACGGCCAGGTGACCACCGGTTTTGACATGGACGGCATTTCCGAGATGGGGCTTTTGAAAATAGATTTTTTTGGTTTAAGGACCCTGACCGTCATCGCGGATGCCGTTAAACTCATCAAGGAACACAAGGGCCAGGACATTGACATCGATGCCTTGCCGCTCGACGATGCCAAAACTTATGACATGTTAAGCCAGGCCAACAGTTTCGGCATCTTCCAGTTGGAAAGCGGGGGGATGCGCGACCTTCTCAAGAAGATGAGGCCGTCGGAATTCGAGGACCTGATCGCGATTTTAGCACTTTACCGTCCGGGGCCCATGGGGTCCGGCATGCTGGATGATTTCATTGAGCGCAAACGCGATCCCCAAAAAGTGAAGTATCCCCATCCCAAACTGCAGGAGCTGCTCAAGACCACGTACGGCATCATCGTTTATCAGGAGCAGGTCATGCAGATCGCCTCGCTGCTGGCCGGTTTCAGCATGGCCCAGGCCGATGATCTGCGCAAGGCCATGGGCAAGAAAATACCGTCGGAAATGGAAAAAATGCGTTCATTTTTCATTGAGGGATGCAAGGTCAACAGCGGCATTCCTGAACACGAGGCCAACCGGCTTTTTGACCTCATTGATTATTTTTCCGGCTACGGGTTCAACCGCAGCCATTCCGCGGCTTACGCGCTCATCACGTACCGCACGGCGTATTTGAAGGCCAATTACCCCGTTGAGTTCATGGCCGCGCTTTTGACCAGCGAGCGCGACAACACGGACAAGGTCGTGGAGTACGTCAAGGAAACACAAGCCATGGGCTTGAGCATCCTGCCGCCCGACGTTAATCACAGCCATGCCCGTTTTTCCGTTGTGCCTGCCTGCCGGCAGGCAGGGATGACAGAGGCCATCCGTTACGGGCTGTTGGCGGTCAAGAATATCGGCGCCGGCGCCATTGAGTCCATGGTCCAGGCGCGTCAAAAAGACGGGCCGTTCGTTTCCATTTTTGATTTTTGCCGCCGGGTGGATTTGCGGCTCAACAACCGCAAGGTGGTGGAAAGCCTGATCAAGTCGGGAAGCATGGATTGCTTCGGGTGCCGGCGTTCGCAGTTATTTGCCGTGCTTGAGCGGGCCCTGGAGTCCGGCACCAGGGCCCAGCAGGAAGTGGATGTGGGGCAGCTCTCTTTTTTCAGCATAAAAGGACAGGACGGCGGTTTCGGGAAACGGGATGAACGGATCCCCGACATTGCCGAATGGCCCCAGGCCCAGGTGCTGGCCAACGAAAAAGCGTTGCTGGGTTTTTACTTGAGCGGTCACCCCTTGCAAAGGTACAAGGCCGAGATCGCTGAATTCGCGGATTTCACGACGGCGTCTTTGAAAAACGCCCGCGACGGGCAGGATGTGCGCATGATCGGGCTCATCAAAAGCGTCAAATTGACCACGACCAAGAGAACCAACGAACGTATGGCCATTGTCGGTCTGGAGGATATGGACGGGGAAATGGAGCTGGTGGTCTTTCCGTCCAGTTATACCCAAATGGTGCCGTATCTCAAAGAGGCATCGGTGGTTGTGGTCAAGGGCAAGGTGAATTTCCGTGACGGGTTGGTCAAGATGGTGGCCAATGAGATGGCCGGTATCGATGAGGTCTATGATCTGATCAAGAGCATCCATGTGGACCTGTCCAAGGTGGGCAAGGCCGGTTTTGACAAATTGAAAGAGAAATTGGCGCGTTTTCCGGGCAAGACCCCGGTGTATCTGCAGATCGACACCAAAAATTATAAAAGCGTCCAGATCCTGGTAGGCAAAGACCTTCATGTCACTCCCAGCGAGGTCTTGATGGAGGAGATCAAGACCCTGGTGGGCGACGACCGTTTTACCGTAACAATTTAGTTGACACTGTAAGTCCTTGCTGATACTATATTTGCGTTAAATTTCTACGCAATCCAAGGCCTGCCGCTCCCTGCGGCAGGCACGTTATCGAATTTGCAATAGAATAAACAGGAGATGGTCAATGACCAAGAAAGATATTGTTTTGAGGATCACGGACGCCACCGGCATCAAGCAGGTGGATGTCAAGAGGATCGTGCAAAAGGCCTTTGACGTCATCATTGATTCGCTTATGCGCGGCGAAAAAGTGGAACTGCGCAATTTCGGCGTGTTCAAGATCAAGGAGCGCAAGGCCCGTTTTGGCCGCAATCCCCGCACGGGGCAAAGCGTCCCT
>JACPXN010000054.1 GCA_016196515.1 Candidatus Omnitrophota bacterium
CGGCGGGGACACGGTCAGGTCGGATAAGGTCATGATCAACGTGGCCTTGTTGGGCGAGGTGGAGAAAAAATACCTCGTGACCCGTGGTGGTGCAAAGCCGGGGGATTGGATCTTCGTGACCGGAACGCTGGGACGTTCCTTGGCAACAGGAAAGCATTTGAATTTTACGCCGCGGCTTAAAGAGGCGCGGTTTTTGGTCAAGAATTTCAAACCGTCGGCCATGATCGACGTTTCCGACGGGCTAGCCGGCGACCTTAACCACGTCCTTAAAGCCAGCCGTGTCGGGGCGCGGTTATGGGAAGACGCCGTGCCGCTGACCAAAGGCGCGACCCTGGCCCAGGCGCTGACCGACGGAGAGGATTTCGAATTGCTGTTCACGCTCAAAGAAAGCGATGCGATGCGTTTATTGAAATGGTCCCGACACTCGTTTCACTCGGTCGGGATCCCGACCGAGCATAAGCGAGCGTCGGGACAGAACAAGCGCCGCGGCTGGTTTTTTTATCCCATCGGAGAGATCATCGCCGACACCAGAGAGCAAATTCATGCCGGGAGTTACACGCACTTCTAAGAGTGAAGAGGAAACGATGGGTCTGGCCGCCCGATTCGCCCGCCATTTAAAAAAGGGCGACATTGTCGCCTTAAAAGGCGAACTGGGCGCGGGCAAGACCGTGTTCGTCAAAGGTGCGGCGTCGGCCTTAGGGATTGACCCCGACAGCGTCAATAGCCCGACCTTTGTCATCATGAATCATTATCCGGGAAAGACCGCGCTGTATCATTTTGACCTTTACCGTCTGGAAAAACCGCAGGAAATATCCTCGGTCAATTTTGACGAGTATTTTTACGGCGACGGGATCTGTTTTATTGAATGGCCCGAACGGCTGGGCGGCCTGTTGCCCGAAAACCATTGGCTGGTGGAATTGCGGCATAAAAGCGAGGACCAGCGGGACCTATGTATTTCTTATCCATCGAACCCTCGACAAAAATTTTCTCTTTAGCATTGTCCAGCGGCCGACGTGTCTTGCGTTACCGCAACATGACCGTGGACAAGGTGCTGGAGCATTCCATTGTCCCGGCCGTTGACCGGCTCCTGGCATCCGCGGGCGTGCCTTTTAAGGAACTCGACGCTTTTGCCGTTGGCTTGGGGCCGGGCTCGTTCACCAGTTTGCGGGTGGGCTTGGCCACGGTCAAGGCCTTTGCCATGGCCACGGGTAAGCCCGTCGTGGGTGTTTCCAGTTTGGACGTGATCGCGCGGGGCGTTGCCGGTTTGGCCTGCGATGAGATCTGTGTTTTAAGCGATGCCAGGCGGGGGATGGTGTACGCGGCCATTTACGAAACCCCGGCCCTACGTCGAAAAACCGATTATTTATTAACAACGGTTGAAAATGTATTAAACCATGTCCATGGCTGTACCCTTTTTACCGGCGACGGGGTGGGGCTTTACCGCAACGACATCGTCGGCCGCCGGCAGGTCTTCGCTGCGCAAAAATTCTGGTATCCGCAGGCCAAACACCTGGCGCAAATAGCGTTTGAGCGTTTGGCCGCGAAAGATTATGATGATACGGGACGTTTGGTCCCTTTATACCTGTATCCGGCGGATTGCCAGGTGCAAAAATAACCATGACAGTTAAAGACCAGCAAACAGCGACGGCCAGCGAACATTGGACTTGGGTGGAAATTGACCTCAACGCCATGGCGGCCAATTTTGGCGAGTTGAAAAAACTGGCCGCGAAGAACATGGCCTATAACGCGGGGCTCATCCCCGTCATCAAAGCCGATGCCTACGGCCACGGCATGCTCGCGACAGCCCAATGCCTTGACGTCCAGGGCTGTCCTTTGTTCGCCGTTTCCAATGTTTCCGAAGGCATCGCCCTGCGCCGCGCGGGATTCAAACAGAAGGTCCTCCTTTTTGAAAGCACCTTACCGCAGGATGCCGTTGCCATTGTCGAGAACCAATTGACCCCGACGGTATGCACCCCGGACCTGGCCCAGGCCATTGACGCGCAGGCCGTTGCTGCCGGCGTACAGGTGCCGGTGCACATCAAGGTGGACACCGGCATGGGACGGCTTGGCGTGGATGAGGAGGATGCCCTTGCTTTTGTGCAAAAATTGCGCGATGACCATCCGCGCCTGGTCCTGGAAGGGTTGTACACGCATTTCCCGCTGGCGGAAACCGACCGCGAATTCACCTTCGGCCAGATGCGCAGGTTTCGGGACATCGTTTATGCCATGGAGAATCAATTCATCACCTTCACCTACGTGCACGCGGGCAACAGCATGGGGCTGGGGGATTACAAAAGTGAATTGTTCAATCTGGCGCGGCCGGGCCTGATGTTGTATGGTCTTTATCCGTCGGAAGAGTTGAAGAAGAAGGTGGCCCTGCATCCGGTCATGGCCGTTAAAACGCGCATCATTTCCGTCAAGACCATTGCCAAAGGCCATGGCGTCAGTTACGGCCATACGTTCAAAGCCAAGGACGACATGACGGTCGCGGTCTTGCCCATCGGTTACAGCAACGGGTATTTGCGTTCTCTCTCCAACAGCGCCTTCGTGTTGATCCGCGGGTTGCGCTGTCCTGTGGTGGGCCGGGTCACCATGGACCAGGTGATCGTGGACGTGACGCCATTGGGGATGTCCGGGGACCTGCCGCGTTTGGGGGAAGAAGCGGTTTTGCTGGGAAGCCAGAAAGGCGCCACCATCAGCGCCGACGAGGTGGCCCATTGGGCCGGCACCATCAGTTACGAAATCCTCTGCAGTTTGGGAAATAACCTGCCTAGAATTTACTTTTGATGGCGATCAAAGCCGCGGTCAAAAAGACCCCCGGCGCCAGCCAGGCCGAGGCCATGGGAGGCAGTCCGCCGCCTTTGCCCAAGGCCAGGCCCACCGCATCCAAAACATAATACAAAAATCCGATGGCCAAGGCCACGGCGATGGAGGCCAGGGCCGCGGTCTTGCGTTTGCTCGCGGTGATGAGCACAAAAGGCAGGCCGGCCAGGACGATGATGAAAGCGCGCAAAGGAAAGGCGATCTTCTGGTGGAAGTCCACCTGCAGATTGGTGACGGTTTTCGTGGCCCCGCTTCCCGAAAAACGTTTGATGTAATCGTGCAGTTGTTTGATGTTCATGGCCGTGATATTGAGCCGCTGCTTCATGAAATCCACCGGGGTCTCCTTGATGTTCATCAATTTCTCGTCGTAGACCCTGATTTCTCCCGGGACATTGGGCAGTTTTGAATCGTATTCGGTGATCTGGCAGCGCAGGAATTTCCACGCGATCCCCGTCCATTTGCCTTTGGCGGCCAGGATCTTTTCCATCAGGTTCTGGTTTTTGTCGTGTCCGAGGATGGTCACTCCCAAGACCTCATTGGTATTGGGGTCGAAAACGTCCACGAAGAACAGCCGGTTTTTCATCCCGTAGAAGGTGAGGTTGTGGATGAGCGCTTGGCCCTTGCCTTTTTGTACGGCAGTGACCTTGATCTGGGAATCACGGATCTGCTCGTTGATCAGGGATGATTGCGGGACAAAACGTTCATTGACCAGGAAAACGAAGGCCGACACCATGAGCGCGAAGATGAGCGCGGGCCTTGTGATCTGCCAGAAGTTCATGCCGCTGGCGCGCGCCGCGACGATCTCATTGTTGCTGGAAAGCTGGCTGTAGGTAAAAAGTACGGCGATCAGGCATGCCATGGTGGAGGTGTTGACCACGACAACGGGTAAAAAGGAGAGGTAATACTGGACGATCACGTCCATGGACACTTTCTTCTCGATGAAATCCTGCAGGTTGGAAAACGTGTCAATGAGGATGAACAAAAACGCGAAGGCCACGACGGTGCCCAAGAAAATGCCGATGATGTCCTTGAGGATGTAGCGGTCTAGGATACGCATAGTTTCCAGTTTAAGGCGAGGACCGCCAGTCCCAGGACAATGTCCGGCAGCCACATGGTCAGGGTCGGGTCGGTGATGTGCTGTGTCGCCAGTCCCTGGCAGGCCAGGGACAGCAGATAATACGGCGCCGCGAGAAGGACGGCAAAAAGGACGTTGGCGGACCTCGCCCGGCGGTGGGTGATGACCGCGAAGGGAAAGCCCAAAAGGATGAACAACAACGGCGTCAAAGACCAGGCGGCGCGGCGCTGATATTCGGTGACTAAGGGGGCCGGATCAATGGACATTCCTTTGTATTCATGGATCTTGGCTTTGATCTCCCGCAGGGTCATGGCCTTGGACTTTTTTTCCGCTTTCGGGTTTTTCTTGGACAGGTCCATGGTGATAAAAGAGGTCTGGAAATTCAGTTTGTAGAAATTTTCGGGGTTTTTCAGGTCCGGCTCGTCGGAAGTGCCGTTGATCAGTTTGAGCAGGAGTTTGTCCTGGCTGGGCACGCGGACAAATTCCCCTTC
This sequence comes from Candidatus Omnitrophota bacterium, assembly GCA_016196515.1. Taxonomy (GTDB): domain Bacteria; phylum Omnitrophota; class Gorgyraeia; order Zapsychrales; family Fredricksoniimonadaceae; genus JACPXN01. The sequence continues at coordinate 4,390 of JACPXN010000054.1, forward strand.
CTGCGCGATGATGGTGCGGGTCGGTTTATTGGGCTGCGGCTGGTAGATCCGCACGCCGTAAAGCCGGCTATGGTCAATGCGGTAAATAAAGACGATGTATTTGTCGAACGCGTTGATGAACGACCCCGCTTCCAGCATGGCCGACGGGTTTTTGGAACCTGTTTGCCGCAGGGCGCGCGACTGGGCGTCGTAGGCGGCCGGGATGACCCGGTCGTTGAGAATATAGACGATCAAACTTAACGAGATCCCGACCATGATGAGCGGGAACAGCAGGCGGCGCAGGGTGATGCCGCTGGTGCGCATGGCCAGGATCTCGTTTTCCGCCGACATGCGCCCGAAGGTCAACAGCACCGTCACTAAACAGGCGATGGGCAGCGTGTATCCCAGAAGGATGGGGATGTAATAGATGAAGACGGAGCCGATCGACGCCAAAGGGACGCCTTTGTTGATGACCTTGTCCGCCAGTTGCGGCAGATACCCCAGCATGAAAACCCCGGTCAGCACGCTGATGGCGATCACAAACGGCAGCAGACATTCTTTAAGGATGTAATTTCTCAGGATGCGCATGGGATGTTATGGCCAGAGTCAGGATGCCGGCATAGGCACCACCGGCCTCTTTCAGGGTACGGCTGGCGGCCTCGGCCGTGGCCCCGGTCGTGAACAGATCGTCGACGATGAGCACGCTTTTGTCGGCGACGGCGTTGGAATGGTTTATTCTAAAAGCGCCCTTTAGGTTTGTCCAGCGTTCTTTTGCGCCTAAGGCCGCCTGCGGCTCGGTTGAACGCGTCCGTGTCAGGATGTCATTGCGAAAGCCAAGGCCGTATCGTTCGCGCAAGATCGCGCATAAAATTTCTGACTGGTTAAAACCGCGTTCCCTCAGGCGCGCGGGGTGTAAAGGAACAGGGAGGCAAAAGTCAAAACGGTTCAAGGGAACATGGATGGTATCAATGAAGGCGTTCAATAATCCTTAAAAGGCGCGGCGCAGTCTGGTTTTGCCGCTGTATTTGAAGGCGTGCAGCAGGCGGCGCATGGATTCATCGTAAAGGCAGGCCGACCATCCGGCGTCATAGGCAGGGGGCCTTGTGGCACACACACGGCAAATACCGTCGGGGGTGAATACCTCCAAACGGCGCGGGCAAAGCCGGCAGAACGGAGGGACATTGAATGGGATGGAAGCACGGCAGGCGTCGCACAGTTGTTTATGCCGGCCGTCGTTCAAAAAGGCCCGGCACAGCGCGCAATGATCCGGAAAAACCAGTTGCTGAAATCCTTGCCATACGTTTTTGAGCACAGTTGATGGTAACACATATTTTTGCTCAAGAAAACGGTTTTGACCTCACCCCACCAATGAAAGCCATCCCGAAATGGGGCGGGTCGCCATAGATTTTCTTATTGACATGTATTTCGTCATATGTCATACTTTATGACGAAAGAGGTGACAAATGGATAATACAAAACTGGAATACATAGAACGGTTTGTTAATTTGGAAGCTTTATTAAAACAAAAGTCATATTTTCTTTTCGGCCCGCGCCAGACAGGTAAAAGCTCATTAATTCAACATAGTTTTCCAACAGCGAAAGTTTATAACCTGCTGGATAATGCATTATTCCTTGAATTGAATAGCCGGCCAGGGCGATTAAAAGAGGAGGTTACCAGTAAAGATAAGTTGGTCATTATTGATGAAATACAGCGCGTGCCGCAACTTTTGAACGAGGCGCATTTGCTCATCGAAGAGCGCGGGATCAATTTTTTATTAACAGGTTCAAGCGCGCGGAAGCTTCGTTCGGGTGGTGTCAATTTATTGGGAGGGCGCGCACGAGAGGTTTATTTACACCCTTTCGTGACCACGGAGTTGGGGAAATTATTTAATCTGGATCGCGCGCTGAATGCCGGGCTGATCCCTTCCATATATTTTTCAAATGAGCCCAAGGCCGATCTTGCGTCTTATGTCGGCGCTTATTTGAAGACCGAGATAGCATCTGAGGCTTTAACGCGGGACGTCCCCGCTTTTTCGCGTTTTTTAGGTGTTGCGGCTTTATGCAACGCCCAGATCGTGAACTTTACGAATGTCGCGAATGACGCTCAGGTGAAGAGAACGACGGTGTATGAATATTTTGAAATACTGAAAGACACTCTTTTATTGCGCGAGATGACGGCATTTCGCAAAGGGATAAAGAGAAAGCCGGTTTGCTCGTCAAAATATTATTTTTTTGATATAGGGGTGGTCAGGCAGCTGCAGGGACGGGTCGCGGTCACTCCCGGGACAGCTGAATACGGGGACGCTTTTGAAACATTTATCGTCAATGAAGTATTCGCTTTCAGTGATTATGTGCGCCCGTTGGACTTAAGATTCTGGCGTACAACGACACAGGTTGAAGTTGATCTAATTATTGATGATCATATTGCAGTTGAAATTAAAGGAAAACAGCAAATCAGTTCTGATGATCTTAAAGGCCTAAAGGCAATTGCTGAAGAGCGTTCTTTCAAGCGCCTTATATGCGTTTCTTTAGAAAAACGGCCGAGGAAGATAGGTAAAATAGAGATCCTGCCTTATCAGGAGTTTTTAGGAATGTTATGGGCGGGCGGTGTAACATAATCCGGCTTGTCATCCGCTTTAAATATTCGTATAATTGAACGATGCCATCATCCGCATTGTCCCGGGACAGGGAGCAATTGTTCGGTCTTTTAAAGGCCGACGCGTTTGTCAAAGGAAAGGTCGTTCTTTCGTCGGGTCAAGAGAGCGATCATTACTTTGATGCGCGCCTGGTCACTTTAAGTGCCGCCGGTGCCTATCATACCGGATGCATCATCTTAGACATGGTCAAGGAGGATTCCTTGGATGCCATCGGCGGGCCTACGCTTGGGGCCGACCCCATGGTGGGGGCCATTGCTTGCTTAAGCCATGAGCAGGGCAGGCCTTTGAACACATTTATCATCCGCAAATCGCCCAAGGCCCACGGCAAACAACAGCAGGTGGAAGGGCCCCGCCTACGGCGGGGGGCCAGGGTCGTCCTCATTGATGACGTGGCCACGACGGGCAAGGCCCTTGTCGAATCCATTGAAGTCCTCTCCAGGATGGACGTGAAGGTGATCAAGGCCATTTGCGTCATTGACCGTCGGGAAGGCGCCGGCGCGGCATTGGCCAAATACGGGGTGCCGCTGGAATCCATATTTACGGCAGATGAATTCTTAAAGTGATGCGCAAGATCATCCTAGCTTCCGCTTCACCCCAACGGCGCAAACTCATGGCCGTTCTCGGTTTGCCTTTTACCGTTCGCGCCCCAAGCACGCTTAAAGAGATCACCCGTTCCAATGCCGGTTGCGCCGCTCTTGTCAAAGCCAACGCGCTTTTAAAAGCAAAAGACATTGCCTCCCGCGTCACCTCCGGACTTGTCGTCGGTGTAGACACCGTTGTCTGTTCCGCCCGCGGTCGGCTCATCTTTAAAC
>JACPXN010000053.1 GCA_016196515.1 Candidatus Omnitrophota bacterium
GAGCACGAACGTGTGATCGAGGTGTGTGTCGAAGCCGTGCGCAGGCGTATTCCGGTCATCGCCGGTACGGGGTCTAATTCGACGGCCGAGGCGGTGCATTTGACCCAACACGCGGCCAAGGTCGGGGCTGACGCGGTTTTGGTCGTAACACCCTACTATAATAAACCCACCAACAAGGGTTTATATTTGCATTTCAAGGCCGTTGCCGACAGTGTGGAGGTTCCGGTGATCCTGTACAATATCGCGGGACGCACGTGCAAGAACATTGAACCCGAGGTCATGGCCAAACTGGCGCGGGATGTCAAAAATATCGTCGGTGTTAAAGAGGCCTCCGGGTCGCTGGAGCAGATGAAACGCATTAAAGAATTGTGCCCCAAGGATTTCATTTTGCTTTCAGGGGACGACGGGTTGATCCTGCCTGTGATGGGCTTGGGCGGTACCGGCGTCATCTCGGTGGCGGCCAATATTGTCCCCAGGGACGTTGTTGCGCTCATCGACGCGTTCAACAAGGGTGACACAAAGAAGGCGGAGGCGATCAACGCCAAATTTCAGCCATTAGTCAGCGCCTTATTTATCGAAACCAATCCCATTCCCGTCAAGACCGCCATGGCCCTGATGGGTCTTTGCAACGGCGCTTTGCGTCTGCCCATGTGCGAAATGGAAGATGTCAATTTGGCGAAATTAAAAACGGCATTGGCTGATTACGGTTTGTTGAAAAAAGGATGACAATGATCAAACTCGGCATTTCCGGTTGTCAGGGCAGGATGGGCCAGAGGATCACGGCTTTGGCGCTGCAGGACAAGGCGTTTAAACTTGCCGCGCTTCTGGAAAGTCAACAGCGTCCGGACGTGCCTGATGTCATGCACGGGGTCCCGGTGGCTTTTAACGCGTCCGTGCTCAAAGGCAGTCATGTCCTTATTGAGTTCACCTCGCCGGAGGCCACCATCGAGCATTTGGAGGCCTGTCAGAAATTCGGCGTGAACATGGTCATCGGCACCACGGGTTTAAGCAAGCCGCAGATCGCCCGGATCAAAAAGGCCTCTTCAAAGATCGCCGTTGTATTTTCTTCCAATATGTCGGTCGGGGTGAATCTGGTGTTTGGGCTGATCCGTCAGGCCGCTTTGATCACGGCTAGGAAATACGGCATACGCCTCACCGAAACCCATCACGTGCACAAGAAGGACGCGCCGTCGGGCACAGCCAAGACCATGGCTGAGATCGCCGAACGATTTTCCAAGACAAAGGTCAAAGAGATCGGATCTTTGCGCGAAGGGGAAGTGGTCGGCGACCATACCATCATTTTTGAAAGCCCCGTTGATCTCATTTCCATTCATCATCACGCCAAGACGCGCGACATTTTTGCCGAAGGGGCCCTGGTCGCGGCCAAATTTCTGGCCAAAAAGAAAAAAGGTTTGTTTAACATGCAAGATGTGCTGGGGTTGAAATGAATATTGAATTCTCCGAACGCCTCAAGCAATTGCCGCCGTATCTGTTCATGGAGATCGACAAGGCCAAGCGCGCGGCCCTGACCGAAGGCCGCGATATCATCAATTTGGGCGTGGGCGACCCGGACCAGCGTACACATCAGTCTATTATCGATGCCATGAAAAAGGCGGTCGAGGACGTCAACAATCACCATTATCCTTTTGACGCCGGCGTGCCGCAAATGAGGACTGAGATTGCTCTCTGGGTTAAGAAACGGTTTGGTGTGGCGTTAGATCCGCAGACAGAGATTTATCCTTTGATCGGGTCCAAGGAGGGCCTCGCGCATCTGCCTCTGGGCATCATCAACCCCGGGGACAAAGTGCTTTTGACCGACCCGGCCTATCCCGCGTATCAGGCCGCGGTCATGTTCGCGGGCGGCAGGATCCAGTATTTGCCCTTAAAGGCATCCAACGGCTTTTTGCCCAAGATCCAGGATATTGAGGACAGCAAGAAAGCCAGGGCCATTTTTATCTGTTATCCCAATAACCCGACGTCCGCGACCGCGGACAAGAAATTTTATCAGGACCTTGTCGCGGTTTGCAAGGCCCGTGACATCATCATTGTTTCAGACCTGGCGTATTCCGAAGTGTATTACGGCGGCATCAAGCCCCCGAGCATTTTAGAAGTGGAAGGGGCCAAGGACATCGCCGTTGAGTTCCACTCTTTTTCCAAGACCTACTATATGACCGGCTGGCGTTTGGGCTGGGCCTGCGGTAATCCGACGCTGGTGTCGGCGCTGGCCAAGGTCAAATCCAACTGCGATTCCGGTGTCTTCAATGCCATCCAGCATGCCGGTATCGCGGCCTTGCATATTGACCCGCGTGAGATCGAGGACATGCGCGTCGAGTATGAGACCCGTCGGGACGCCTTGGTCAACGGCCTGCGCGCCGTCGGCTGGAAAATGGAACCGCCCAAAGCCACTTTTTACGTCTGGGCCAAGGTCCCTTCAAAATTTGAAAATTCGTTGTCCTGCGCCAGGGCATTCCTGGAACAGGCGGACATGGTCGTCACCCCCGGTGTGGGTTTCGGCAAGCACGGGGAAGGGTATGTGCGCATGGCTCTGACAGTCCCTGTGGAGCGCATCCACCAGGCCGTGGAACGTTTAAGGAAGGTGTTGTAATTGGCCACTGTCTATCTGGCCCTCGGGTCCAACTTAGGCGACCGGCATTCCAGCATCAGGCGGGCTGTTGACTTATTGAACATCGCGGGTGTTCATGTCAGGCACCTGTCGACGATCATCGAGACCGAACCCGTCGGAGGTCCCCTGCAGGGCAAATTCCTCAACGCGGTGCTGGAGGCCCATACCGAGCTGTCCCCTCACCAGTTGCTTTCCAAGATCAAAGCCATCGAAGGGAAACTCGGACGCGTCCACCGTGAGGTTGATGGTCCGCGCGAGATCGATATCGATATTTTGCTTTACGACGATTTTGTCCTGGACCTTCCGGAGTTGACCATCCCGCATCCGCGCATGTCCCAGCGGGATTTTGTGATGGGTCCTTTAAAGGAGATCAAAAAATTAAGTAGCCACCCACCGTAACCCGAATTCAATAACCCCATTGCCCCGATGGGATTACATAAATTCCCCTGTATTTTCTAACCATTTTGTAAGGGGGGAATTATGTCTAAAATTCAACGCATTGAAGCCATTGGTTATCCGTATCATGTGATCCAGCGCGGCAATCGCAATCAGAGGGTTTTTATTAGGGAAAGCGACAAGGTCAAATATTTAAGGATTTTAAAGATCCAAGTCGAATTATTTGGCCTGAATGTGTGGGCGTACTGTTTGATGAATAACCATGTTCACCTGGTTGTGGTGCCTAAACAGAAAGGGTCTTTGACGGAATGTATCAGTGAAACGCACCGGTTATATAGCCGGGCAATTAATTTTCGTGAGGGTTGGAGCGGGCATTTATGGCAGGGCAGGTTTAAGAGTTACCCGATGGATGAGAGGTACTTATACGCGGCGGTCAGGTATGTGGAACGCAATCCGGTCAGGGCTGGTATTGTTGAAAGGGCTGAAGATTATTTATGGTCCAGTGCCAAAGCGCATGTGAAGAACCAAACTGATGATCTATTAAGCCGGTTTTATTTGATGGACGAAATAAAAGATTGGGGGTTATACTTATCCGCGCCCGATGAGAAGGAAAACACAAAGTTTTTAAGGTCGCATCAATCGACAGGTCGGCCTTTGGGGGATAAAGTATTCATCGGTACTCTGGAATCGAAAGAAGGCCGGGTGTTAGCTAAGATGAAACCAGGGCCTAAAGTTAAAATTAATTAAGGTTACGGTGGGTGTCTACTTAATTATAAGGTCTATCGCTCAACTGCGTCGCGTGTTGAACGCGGCGCGCCGTTGTGGTCAAACCATCGGTTTTGTCCCGACGATGGGATATTTTCATGATGGGCACTTAGGCCTCATGCGCCGCGCGAAAAAAGACAACGACCTGTGCGTGGTCAGTATCTACGTCAACCCCAAACAGTTCGCTCCCCACGAGGATTTCCGCCGTTATCCGAAGGATCTCCGCCGGGATTTGGCCCTGGCCCGCAAAGAAAAGGTTGACATCATCTTCCTTCCGTCGGATAATGTCATCTACCCTAAAGGTTATTTGACAACCATCGACGTGGAAAAGTTGTCGCGAGCGTTGTGCGGGAAATTCCGGCCCGGCCACTTCAAAGGCGTTGCGACGGTGGTGGCGAAACTTTTGAATATCGTCCAACCGCATGTCCTGTATCTGGGCCAGAAGGATGCCCAGCAGGCGGTGGTCCTTAAAACCATGGTGCGCGACCTGGATCTTCCCGTTGCCGTGCGCGTTGTGCCGACGGTGCGGGAAAAAAGCGGTTTGGCCATGAGTTCGCGCAATGTGTATTTGTCGGCGGACCAGCGCTGTCGGGCCGCGGTTCTGTACCGCGCTTTGAAATTTTCAAAGGCGCGTATCAGCGCCGGGGAACGCTCTGCCGGATCAATAGTCCGGTCCATGACGCAAATGATACGCCGGCAATCCGGCGCCAAGATCCAATACGTCGCATGTGTGGATGCTTTAA
>JACPXN010000059.1 GCA_016196515.1 Candidatus Omnitrophota bacterium
CTTAAATGTTTTTGAAATATGGACATTATCATTGGTGAACTCATAGGCGATCCCGTCTTTACTGCGTCCGGATTCAGTAAAAGCCAGAAAGGAGAAGTCCTTGATCGCAACAAGATCGGTTAAAGGCATTACCTTTGATCCAGAAAATGCTATATTGTGGAGTGTACCACCCACATTTGATAATTCTGTATGAATAAATAGGGTTTCTATTTTGTAGATTTCAGGTTTTATCTGCTGGTTTGTGGTTTTTTCTTGTTTATTTGGAAGGGTATTAGATAATAAGGTCGTATCTGTGCTAACTTCTTTCATACCAATAGGTTGAGAGTTATTTACCAATGGAGGCCTGTTAGGGGCGATAAAAATGGCTTCGTACCCAAATAAGACCACTATAGACAAAACAATGGCTAAAAATGTTCTTTGTTCCATAAATTTCCTTATATTTTGGGGCCTGCCCCGTGAGGACGAAGTCCTTCTACGGGGTCATAGCCGCCCGCGGATAAGGGGGAGCAGCGTACAATACGTCCGAGCGCCTGGAGGCCTCCTTTAAAGGCCCCGTGTTTGCGGATGGCTTCTTCGCAATAGCAGGAGCATGAGGGATAAAAACGGCAGGCCCCGCCGAAGGCGGGGACCCAAAAACGGCTGAAGAACCGGTACGCTTGAATGACAAAAATAAGGCCCTGGGCAACCATCTAGGGGATCAGTTTATGACGGCCCTTGGCCCGGCGGCGTTTGAGGACGTTACGCCCGTCGGAGGTGGCCATGCGTTTGCGGAATCCGTGTCTTTTTTTCCCGACAATGTTGGTCGGGGTCTTCAAATGCTTTTTCATAGTTCGGCAATTATAACATGGGCCGTCCTCAAGTCAAGCAAGATGTGGGCCAAAAAAGGCGTTGCAATGACAAGATGCTCTGTTATAATGCGTGCCATAAAGAGGGGAGCAGTGTCCCCAACTGTGGATAACTTGTGATTTGTTCGGGCCCCCGCCCGAACAAATCACCCCGAGGCGGATATGTTTTTCAAAACTCCGCCGAGGGGTCTGCGTGATGACCCTATGACCCTGCTCGACATTTGGAACAAGGCCCAGGCGGACATTAAAACCGCCGTCGGCGAAACCTCCTACGATACCTGGCTGGCCAACCTCAAAGCCCTTGAAAAAGCGCCCGGCACCCTCGTGCTGCAAGCACCGGACGAATTTTTCAAAGGATGGATCGTGGAACATTACGCCGGGACCATTGAACGTTCCCTCAAAGGGGAGGGGGTGGCCATTGCCGTCGAGTTTGAGGTCAATCCCGGGCTCTTGAACAAACCTACCCAGGAAAAACTGGGAAGCTTTGAACGCAATTTCCAAAGGGACGGTCAAAGCTCGAACCTCAATCCCCGGCTTGTCTTTGACCATTTTGTCGTAGGCCCCTCCAACCGTTTCGCCTTCGCGGCGGCCCAGGCGGTCACTGAATCGCCGGCCAAGGCGTATAACCCGTTTTTCATCTACGGACCCGTGGGTTTGGGCAAGACGCATTTGATGCAGGCCATCACGCATCAAGTGCAAAAATTGCACCCGTCGCTTAAGACCTGTTATTTGTCCTCTGAACAATTCACCAATGAGCTCATCAACGCCATCCGCCACCGCAACACGGAAAGTTTCCGGCAAAAATACCGCAACATCGACGTGCTTTTGATCGATGACATCCATTTCATCGCCGGCAAGGAAAGCACGCAGGAAGAGTTCTTCCACACGTTCAACGCCCTGCACGACCACCGCAAGCAGATCGTCATTTGCTCGGACAGGCCGCCCAGGGAGATCGCCAATCTCGAGGAGCGCCTGGTGTCGCGTTTTGCGTGGGGGCTGATCACCGACATCCAGCCGCCGGATTTCGAAACACGGGTCGCTATTTTAAAGAAAAAACTGGACCTGGAGTCTGTCCAGGTCCCCGACGAGGTTGTGCTGTTCATCGCCCAGGAGATCAAAACCAATATCCGGGAACTGGAGGGGGCGTTGATCCGTGTGGTGGCTTACGCGCTTTTGGAAGAAAAACCCATCTCTTTGGGCACGGCCAAGCAGGTGCTCAAAGACATGGTTAAAGAGACCATCAAAACCATCAGTGTTGAGATGGTGCAAAAAGAGGTGGCCTCGTTCTTTAATATCGCCGTGCAGGACCTGAAAACCAAAAAGCGCCACAAGAGCATCATCGTCCCCCGGCAGATCGCCATGTACCTGGCGCGCAAACTGACAACGCATTCGCTTCCCGAGATCGGGGGCGCGTTCGGCGGCAAAGATCACACCACGATCTTGCACGCGTTCAAAAAGATCGAAAATGACCTGACAACGAACACGGAAACTAAAAAGATTGTTGAGCAATTAAATTCCGTGTTGTTAATGTAATGGATAACTTCTTTAAGATGTCCACAAGGTTATACACAACTGTGAATAACATAACCCTATCATTACCAATGGTTTTTATTTTTCGTTCAATCTATCCACAACCCTTACTAATACAACTGCTATTTGAATTTAACCCAATTTAATAAAAACAGTGTGAGGATGTTGATATGAAAATCAAAGTGAATAAAGAGGAATTGCTGGCCGGCATTGGGGTGGTGGGTAATATTGTTTCTCCAAAAACCACACTGCCCATACTCTCCAACATGCTTTTAGAGGTCCGGGATGATATTTTAAAGATGAACGCAACAGATCTGGATATCGGGATCTCCTGTGAATTGCCTGTTCATATCTTTGAACAAGGGGCGATCACGGTCCCGGCCAAAAAATTCAGCGATATTATCCGTGAATTACCCAGTGGGGAAGTTATGATCTATACCCGCAAGAACAACCAGATTGAAATTGAAGGGACCAACTGCCAGTTTAAACTCAATGGCCTGGCCAAAGACGAATTCCCGAAATTCCCTGAATTTAAGGAAAAGGATACGGTCCTGATCAAACAAAGCGACTTAAAAGAAATGATACGTCTGACATCATTCGCCGTTTCTTATGAAGAATCCAGGTACGTGCTCAATGGTATTTTATTGGAGGTGTCCGGGGATGCGGCGCGCATGGTGGCGACCGACGGGCGGCGTTTGGCGAAGATCGAAAAGAAACTTGTGCAGCCGTACGGTAAAGACATCAATATCATCCTGCCGATCAAGGCGGTGGGGGAGATCAACCGCAACCTGAAAGATAACGGGAATTGTTCGATCACACTCGGCGCAACCCAAGTCCTTTTTAATATCGACGGTGTTTTGATCGCCACCCGGATCATTGAAGGGGAATTCCCCAATTATAAACAGGTCATTCCCAAAGAGATCGCCGCGAAAGTCAAGGTCAAGACGCAGGACCTTTTGGCCGCCATCCGCCGGGCCAACCTTTTATCCACCCGGGATTTCCAGGCCATCAAATTCGAACTGTTCAAGGAAAAACTTGTGATCTCAAAATCCACGCCGGACGTCGGGGAAAGCCGCGAAGAAGTGGCGGTGGAATACGGGCACAATGAGATCATGGCCGGGTTCAACCCGCAGTTTTTCATCGATGTCCTTAAAAACATCGCTGACGAGCGCATTGAAATGGAGTTTTTGGGGCCGGACAAACCGTGTGTGATGCGCCTGCGGGATTATTTGTACCTCGCTTTGCCCATGCGACTTTAGCAGCACCGTCACCCCCGAATGCCTGCCTGCCGGCAGGCAGGTTTTAGTCGGGGGTCCAGAATCGGCTGATGCTCTGGATTCCCGACAAAGGCATTCGGGAATGACAAATTTTTATATATTTTAGAAAATCTTCTTGATATATGGCCGCCATTAAAGATATTATTGCCAAGGTTGTCCACGATATGTCCGCCCCTTTGGCGGGTTCCCGTAAAGGGACGTTGTCCCCACGGGACTCTACGTCCCGTAAAGGGACGTTGTCCCCACGGGACTTTACGTCCCGTAAAGACCTGGCCGCGCTGTGGCAGGACATTTGTCCTCAAGGAACACAGGTGGTCGATCTTAAGGAAGGGGCCGCCCTCATTCACGTGGACAGCTCGGCGCGCCTCGTGCATTTGAATGCCCGGCACAGCGCCTTGCTGAAAACCGTTCAGGCCCAATGCCCGCAGGTGAAGGAATTAAAGTTTAAAGTCGGCAAGGTGACGCCGTAGCAAAGGAACATATGAAGACCGAAGAAAAAAAGGGAAAGACCCCCAAGGCCAAAACGGCCAAATACACGGCCGAGAACATCCAGGTCCTTGAGGGCTTAGAGGCGGTGCGGATGCGCCCGGCCATGTATATCGGGGACACGTTCAGCCGCGGACTGCACCATTTGGTCTATGAGGCCGTGGACAATTCCATCGACGAGGCCCTGGCCGGCCACTGCAGCAGCATTGAGGTCACCATCCACCAGAACGAAAGCATTTCCGTCGTGGACAACGGCCGCGGCATTCCGGTGGACATCCATAAGACCGAAAAAAAACCCGCGGTGGAGGTGGTGTTGACCACCCTGCACTCCGGCGGAAAATTCGACAAGGATTCATACAAGGTTTCCGGCGGTTTGCACGGGGTCGGCATCAGCTGCGTCAACGCGCTCTCCGAATGGTTTGAGGTCGAGGTCAAGCGCGAGGGGGCCATTTATCACATGCGTTTTGAACGCGGCAAGACCACCTCCAAACTGACCACCATCGGCAAAACCAAGTCCACGGGGACCAAGGTCACGTTCAAGCCGGACAGGACGATCTTCAAGGAAGTGTATTCTTTCTCCTATGACATCCTGGCCAAGCGCATGAGGGAACTGGCGTTTTTGAACAAAGGCGTTTCGATCAAACTGATCGACCAGCGCGCCGGCAAGGCCAAGGAAACCGAGTTCCTTTTCAAAGGCGGCATTGTTTCGTTCGTGGAACACCTTTCGCAGAACAAGACGCCCCTGCACAACAAGGTGTTTTATTTTGAAAAGGAAAAAGACAATACCGGCGTTGAAGTGGCCATGCAATACAATGACAGTTATAACGAGACCGTGTTCTCTTACGCCAACAGCATCAATACCATCGAGGGGGGCACGCACCTTTCGGGGTTCCGTTCGGCGCTGACGCGCGCCATCAACAATTACGCCAAGGCCAAGAAACTGCTCAAGGACGAGATCGGCATTTCCGGCGACGACACCCGTGAAGGCCTGGTGGCGGTCATTTCGATCAAGATCCCGTCCCCGCAATTCGAGGGCCAGACCAAAACGAAATTGGGCAATTCCGAGGTGGACGGCCTGGTGGCGTCCTTGACGCTGGAAGCGCTCACGGGATTTTTTGAGGAAAACCCGCCGGTGGCCAACAAGATCATTGACAAGGTCATCGTCGCGGCCCGCGCCCGCGAAGCCGCGCGCAAGGCGCGCGAACTGACCCGCCGCAAGGGCGCTTTGGACAGCGGAGGATTGCCGGGCAAACTCGCGGACTGCTCCGAGAAAGACCCGTCCCTTTGTGAAGTGTATCTGGTGGAGGGCGATTCCGCCGGCGGCTCCGCCAAACAGGGCCGCAACCGCGCGTTCCAGGCCATTCTGCCGCTCAAAGGAAAGATCCTCAACGTTGAAAAATCGCGGTTGGACAAGATCCTGTCCAACGAAGAGATCCGCACCATCATCACCGCTTTGGGGGCCGGGGTCGGCGAGGAATTCAACGTCGAAAAATTGCGTTATCACAAGATCATTTTGATGTGCGACGCCGACGTGGACGGGTCGCATATCCGCACGCTCATCCTGACGCTTTTGTACCGCCAGATGCCGCAGCTCATTGAGGGCGGCTACGTTTACATCGCCCAGCCGCCCCTGTATAAGGTCAGCCGGGGCAAACGCGAGGAGTACATCCAGACCGAAAAAGAAATGAATGACCTCATCCTGGAGATGGGCACCGAGGGCATGCGGCTGACCAAGATCGAAGGCAAAAAGACCTACACGCCCGCGCAGTTAAAGGACATCCTGCAAGCGCTGGTGGAACTGGAATCCATCGTCGAGCGCCTGAAGAGGCGCGGGGTCGATTTTACCGCCTTCGCCGTAAAATACAACCCCAAGACCAAGAAAATGCCCCGGTACTTAGTCAAGTCCGCCGGCGCAGACCAGTATGTTTATGATGACAAAGAATTGGCCGAGATCACCAAGGACGACGAAGAGACCCAGTATGTCGAGATCTTTGAATCCGAAGAGACAGAAGAGATCCAGCTTAGGCTGGACAAGTTTGACCTGTTTTTGCAGGATTATGAGCGCAAAAACGAAGAGCAGGTGCTGTTGGCCAAGGACAAGAAAGAAAAGGTCAAGACCAAGGATATTTTAAGGCCTTTGTTGATCATCGAGGACGAGAAGACCAAAACCCAGATCATGTCCATCGCGGACTTGATGGAATTCGTGCGCACAGCCGCCAAAAAAGGCATGCATACCCAGCGCTATAAGGGCCTGGGGGAAATGAACCCGCAGCAATTGTGGGAAACGACCATGGATCCCGAACGGCGCACGATATTGAAGGTCGCCCTCGAGGATGCCGTGGAGGTGGACAAGACCTTCGCGATGCTGATGGGGGACGAGGTCGAACCCAGGCGGGCGTTCATCGAGGACTACGCCCACGAGGTTAAAAATTTAGATATATAGCATGGAAAGGCGTTATGTCGCGTGACCTGAACAAAAAAGAAAAGGTCGTTCCCGTTTACATCGAAGAGGAGATGAAGCAGTCTTATCTGGCCTATTCGATGTCCGTGATCGTCGGCCGGGCCCTGCCCGACGTGCGCGACGGCTTAAAGCCCGTGCACCGGCGCATCCTGTACGCGATGAAGGATTTGAACCTTGAACACAACAAGCCGTATAAGAAAAGCGCGCGCATCGTCGGTGAGGTCTTAGGCAAGTACCACCCTCACGGTGATTCCGCGGTCTACGACACCATGGTGCGCATGGTGCAGGATTTTTCCCTGCGTTATCCTTTGATCGACGGGCAGGGGAATTTCGGGTCCATCGACGGGGACGCGGCCGCGGCCATGCGTTACACCGAGGCCCGCATGGCGTTGGTTGCCGAGGACATGATGGGGGACATTGACAAGCAGACCGTGGATTTTTCGCCGAATTTCGACGGGTCGCTCGAGGAGCCGGACATTTTGCCGGGCATGGTCCCCAACATGCTCGTCAACGGCTCTTCCGGCATCGCGGTGGGCATGGCCACCAATATGGCGCCGCATAACCTGGGCGAGGTCGTCGACGGCATCGTCCATCTGCTCGACAACCCGGACGCGGTCCTCAAGGACCTGATGAAATTCGTCAAGGGACCTGATTTCCCGACGGGAGGTATCATTTGCGGCCGCGAGGGCATCACCGACGCGTACAACACGGGCCGGGGCAAGGTGCTCATCCGCGCCAAGGTCTCCATTGAACAGCAGAAAGGCAACAAGGAAACGATCATCATCGACGAGGTGCCTTATCAGGTCAACAAGGCCAATCTGATTGCGGCCATCGCGGATCTGGTGCAGAACAAACAGGTCGACGGCATCACCGATATCCGCGACGAAAGCGACAAAGAGGGTATCCGTGTTGTCATTGAACTGCGCCGGGACGTCAACCCCGACATCATCCTGAATTATCTTTATAAGCACACGCAGATGGAGGTGACCTTCGGCATCATCAATCTGGCGCTGGTCAACCGGTCGCCCAAGGTCCTCAACCTCAAGCAATTGATGGGCCATTATATCGGCCATCGCCGCATCGTCATCCGCCGGCGCACGCAGTTCGACCTGGACAAGGCGCTGCGCCGTGCCCACATTCTGGAAGGCTTAAAGACCGCGTTCAAACATCTCGACGAGATCATCAAGACCATCCGCGCGTCCAAGACCACGGCCGACGCCAAGGAAGCGCTGATCAAGAAATTCGATCTCTCCGACGCGCAGGCCCAGGCGATCCTGGAAATGCAATTGCAGCGCTTGGCCGCGCTCGAGAGGGACAAGATCGAGGCCGAGTATCAGCAGTTGCTCAAAGATATCGACAATGACCGCGCCATTTTGGCTTCCGACGAGAAAGTGGACGCGCTCATCAAGGACGAACTCACACAATTGAAGAAAAAATACGCGGATGAGCGGCGCACCGCGATCGCCGGCAAGGCCGAGGACATCGCCATCGAGGACATGATCGCCGACGAGGACATGGCCATCACGATCACCAACAAGGGCTATATCAAGCGCCTGTCCGTGGACGCGTACCATTCGCAGAAACGCGGAGGCAAAGGCGTCACGGCCATGACGACCGCGGAAGAGGACTTTGTCGAGCGCATGTTTGTGGCGTCTTCCAAGGACCACTTGCTCATTTTTTCCAATTCAGGGGCCGTGCGCTGGCTGAAGGTGTATGAGATCCCCGTCGCCTCCCGCGCGGCCAAGGGCAAGGCCATCGTCAATTTGCTTTCGTTCAAGCCCGAAGAAAAGATCAGCGCCATTGTGGCGGTCAAGGAATTCCGCGAAGACCAGCACCTGGTCTTCGCCACCAAATTTGGTCTGGTCAAAAAGACCGCTTTGTCCGCGTTCGCCAATCCGCGCAAAGGAGGCATCGTCGGCATCGGCCTGGAAAAGGAGGACGAATTGATCGGGGTGCATTTGAGCAACGGCAA
>JACPXN010000026.1 GCA_016196515.1 Candidatus Omnitrophota bacterium
GTTTATCTATGGGGCGCGGATAGCCGCGGCCGGGACCTTTTTTCCCGTATCCTTTACGGGGCGAGGATCTCATTGTCCATCGGTCTGGTCGGGGTGGCCATCGCCTTCACGCTGGGGCTGATGGTGGGCGGTATTGCCGGTTATTACGGTGGGTGGGTGGACGGGGTTTTGATGCGCGTTTGCGAAGTGTTTATGATGGTTCCCGGGTTTTACCTGATGCTGGCTTTGCGCGCCGCTGTGCCGGATAATTTCAATTCCGTGCAGATCTATTGTTCGGTCGTGGTCATTTTATCTTTTATCGGGTGGGCGTCGCTGGCCCGCGTCATCCGGGGAATGACCCTATCTTTGAGCCAACGGGATTATGTGCTGGCCGCCAAAACCATGGGTGTTGGCGACGGAATTATTATCCTGCGCCATATTTTACCCCATACGGTGTCGTATTCTCTGGTGGCACTCATGTTGAGCATCCCCGCTTATATTTTAGGGGAGGCGGGTTTGAGTCTATTGGGTTTAGGCATCCAGGACCCGGTCCCCAGTTGGGGAAATTTGCTTTCGGATGCCATGGGCATCGTCCAGATCACTTTCGCGCCGTGGATCCTGATCCCCGGGCTTTTCATTTTCGCGGCGGTCATCTGTTTTAACGTCATCGGCGATGCTTTGCGCGATGCCTTGGAGGAGGGCGCGTGAACCCTTTGCTGGACATTAAAAATTTGTCTGTCACCGTCGGCTGTCAGGCAGACGCCAAATCCATTTTGGACAATGTTTCTTTTTCCGTTGGCAAAGGACGCATCATGGCTCTGGTCGGCCCTTCAGGCAGCGGCAAGACCACTGCGGGAATGGCCATCCTTCGGTTATTGGACCAGGCGCTGATAGTCCGGTCCGGAGAGGTCCTTTTTGAGAATGAAGACATTCTGGCCGTGCCCGCGCAGCGCATGCGCCGTGTGAGAGGCGCCCAGATCGCGATGGTGTTCCAGGAGCCCCTGGACGCTTTTGATCCTTTGTTCACCATCGGCCAACAGATCGACGAGGTTTTGGCCGCGCATACCGATCTGTCATCGCAAGAGCGCCATGAAAGGGTCCTGGAAGTTTTGTCCCAGGTGCAGTTGCCGCAGCCCGGGCGCGTGGTCCGCCGTTATCCCCATCAGTTGAGCGGCGGCCAGCGCCAGCGCGTCCTGATCGCCCAAAGCATTGCCTGTCGCCCTAAACTTTTGATCGCGGATGAACCCACCAGCAATCTGGACGTCGTGGCCCAGGCCGGGATCATGGACGTGTTGCGCGCGCTTAAAAACCGGGCGGGCGTGTCTATCATTTTGATCACCCATGATCTGGGCATGGTCGCGCACATTGCCGACGACGCGGTCGTGTTATGCGAGGGCAGGGTCGTGGAAGCAGGACCTATCGGCGATCTCATGACAAACCCGCGCCATCCGTATACGCAAGCCATGGTCGAGGTGTTCCGATGATGCTTGAGATCCAGGACATTAAGAAATATTTCGCTTCCGGTGTTGTTAAAGCCGTGGATGGGGTCAGTTTATCCGTTGAGCGCGGTGAATGTCTGGCCCTCGTCGGTGAATCCGGATGCGGAAAAACTACTCTTGCCAAAATTCTTTTGGGGTTATTGCCCGCGGAGGAAGGGCGGATATGGCTCGACGGAAAAATTTTGGATGCCCGCGGCCGGCGCAAGATCCAAATTGTTTTTCAGGACCCCTACGCCAGTCTGGACCCGTTGTGGACGGTGCACGGCATTTTGTCTGAAGCGTTCCACGCGCGGCCCGGTGTGGGGCCCCAGGAGCAGGAAAGGCAGGTGCGTGCCATGCTCACCGAGGTTAGTTTGACAGAGGATATGCTGGTACGCCGGCCCCATCAATTGAGCGGCGGCCAGCGCCAGCGCGTGGCCATTGCCCGGGCGCTGTTGACCCAGCCCCGCGTGCTGGTGCTCGACGAGCCCGTGTCGTCCTTGGACGTGCTGGTGCAAAAACAGATCATGGACCTTCTCAGGAAGATCAGGAGCGATTTCGCGCTGACATGCGTTTTTATTTCCCACAATCTGCGTGTCGTGCGGGATTTCAATGATAAAATAGCCGTGATGCGTGAAGGCCGTGTTCTCCGGACGGGCAGGTGGGCGGAGGTTTTCGGTCCTGCTGGCCATCCCTACGCGCAGCAACTTCATAAAGCCGCTTTCGAATATACGACATGAGCGACCGATTCTGGCAACGGTTAAGTTATATTTCAGGTCTCGCCGCCCTCGGCGTATTTTTCGGGCTCGCTGTTTTTCTGGCCGGCGTCGAGGTCAAAGACCTGGACCTGTGGCTGCATTTGAAGACCGGCCAGATCATCGCCGAAACCCGCTCTGTCCCGTCCGTTGACATTTTTTCCTCCACCATCGCCGGCAAGCCCTGGATCAATCACGAATGGCTGTTCCAGGTCATCGTCCACTACGTCCATAAGTTCTTTGATTTCGACGGGCTCATCGCCCTGCAGGTGGGAGTGGTGACCCTGACCTTGACCTTGCTGCTTTTTCTGGGCTACAGCCGCGAGCGTCAATGGCTGGTTGTTTTCACCTTGCTTCTGGTGCTTTTGGTCTATAAGACCCGCTTCACGATACGCCCCGATATTTTTTCCTTATTTTTCTTTGTCCTTTACGTCCATCTTTGTTCAGCACATATTCTTAAGCGATGGTTTTTGCCCGCTCTGGTCCTCATTCAGGTTGTGTGGACGAACATGCACGGGTTTTTCTTTTTCGGGCCATTGCTCGTCGCAATCGGGATATCCGCGGAATTCCTCAAGCGCCGCGTGCCCCTGCCCTTTGAATGGAATACCGTCGCGCGTTTGACCGACGAAGAATACCGGCGTCTTCGATGGGCGGCCTTGGCCGTGCTTTTGGCCTGCTGCGTCAACCCTTTGGGGATCAAGGGCGCTTTATACCCGCTCGTTGTCCTGGGCCAACTGGGCGGCGGGGCGGGGGTATTCTTCAAACACATCACCGAACTGCAAAAACCCATCGCCTGGAACACGCTCTTCACGCTGCAATACTTCCCTTATAAAATGCTGATCCTGTTCTCGGCTTTAAGTTTCATTTTCAACCGCCGGCGCGTGGATGTGAGCGTTTTTTTGGTGTGGGTCGTCTTTCTTTTGTTTTCGCTCACCGCCATACGCAATATGGTTTTTTTCGCGGCGGCCGCGTATCTGGTCTTTGCCGCCAATGCCGCGCAAATCGTGTGGAACGACGTGACGCCCTTCGGTTTCACGCATCCTAAGTTCAAATCCATGACCGGCATCATCCTGAAGATCGCCCTGCTCATGTGGATGATGAATCTGGGGCTGGCCATAGCCACCAACGGCTATTTCGATTTCGATACGTATGAGCGCAAGAGCGAATTCGGGGGACTGTCCAAACGCAGTTATCCGTATAAGGCCGTGGATTTTTTGGTCGCCAACGGCATCAAAGGCGATTTTTTCAATGATTTTAATTCCGGCGCGTATCTCATCGGCCGCGCCTGGCCCAACGTGAAGGTTTTTATCGACGGGCGTACCGAAGTGTATGGCGCCGGTTTCTTTGAGCGTTATCAAAAGGTATGGAAGGGGGGCGACCCGAAGATATTCCGGGAGATGGATGTCAAACACAATATCACCGGCGCTTTCCTGAACAATAATAATCAGGAGATCCCGCGCAAGGTCCTTAAAATGTTTTATCGCATGCCCGGCTGGAAGATCGTGTATTTCGACGACGATGCCGTTATCTTTCTTAAAGAGACGCCGGCCCATAAACCCCTGATCAAGAAATTTGCCGTTGATCTGAACAAGTGGGGCCCCAAACCCATGGACCTGTTGAAACTTGGGCCCCGACGCATTGACCCGTTCCCGTTTGTCAGCCGTGCCTATGTTTTGGAGTCTTTGGGTCTGGACGGGCCCGCCTTAAAGGAGCTGACGTGCGCCTTGCAGGTGTCGCCCGACGATGCAGGGGCGTACAGGTTGTTGGGGAAGATCGATGCACGGCACCGGGATTATCGCAAAGCGTTCGAACATTTCCGCATGGCCGTCATGCTGTTTCCCGGCGACCGTCTTAGCCGCGTGGGGCTGGCCAATGCCTATGAACATTTGGGGGACCGTCAGGGCGCGCTCAGGCAATATGAACGCCTGCTTGCGGATAAGCCCAACGATGTTAGAATAGCCGATAAAGTCAAGAAACTCAAACTGTCACCCCCGAAGGTTTCAGCCGGGGGTCCAGTGCACTAGATGACGCAATTTTAGAGGTTTTTCGCATGCGTGACGTTTTGACCTTCATCCTCGCCGGCGGCAAAGGCGAGCGTTTAGACCCCCTGACCCGTGACCGGGCTAAGCCCGCCGTTCCTTTCGGCGGCATTTACCGCATCGTTGATTTTTCCTTGAGCAATTGCGTCAATTCCGGGTTGCGCCGGATCTTCCTTTTGACCCAGTACAAATCTTTTTCCCTGCAGCGGCATATCCTCGAGGGATGGAACATTTATTCCAACCAATTGGGGGAATTCATCGACGTGGTCCCGGCCCAGCAGCGCATTTCCGCCGACTGGTACCGCGGCACCGCGGACGCCATTTACCAGAATTTGAACATGGTCCAGGACTATGACCCGAAACTGGTGCTCATCCTCGCCGGCGATCACGTCTACAAGATGGATTACCGCAAGATGATCGACGATCACACCCGCACGGGCGCGGACATGACCGTGGCGTGTTTGTCCATGCCCAAAAGCGGATCCGCCTATTTCGGGGTGGTCGAAGTGAATAAAAATAATATGCTCGTGAGTTTTCAGGAAAAGCCAAAAGACCCTAAAACCATTCCGTCGGATCCCGGATCCATTTTCGGGTCCATGGGCATTTACCTTTTTAATACGGACGTTTTGCTCAATGAATTGAAGACCGACGCGGACCGAAACGATTCCGGTCATGATTTCGGCAGGAACATCATCCCGCAGATGATCCAGAAGAAAATGAAGGTGTTCGCTTATGATTTTGCCGCCCATAATGAATTCTCGTATTGGCGCGACATCGGGACCCGCGACGCCTATTATCAAGCCAACATGGACCTGGTGGGCCCCGATCCCAAATTTAACCTTTTTGAAAAATCATGGCCTTTAAGGACGCATTATCATCATTATTCGCCCGTGCGCGCGTACACGACGGGCAAAAAACCAGGGGCGATCGTCAATTCTCTGGTGGCCAGCGGCTGTGTTTTGGAAAGCGCACAGGTCGTCCATTCGGTGGTTTCGAACAATGTGTTCATCAAAGACGGAGCGTCGGTGACAAATTCCGTGATCATGGACAGCGTCACCATCGGTCAGGGAGCGCAGATCCAGAATGCCATCATTGACAAGGACGTGGTCATTCCCGCGGGGGCGCGCATCGGTTTTGACCCCACGGAAGACCGCAAGCGCTTTACGCTGACCACGTCGGGAATAGTCATTGTGGCGAAAAAGACATCGTTATGATCATCCATCCAAAGATCCGCGGTTTCATCTGCATCACCGCCCATCCCGTCGGATGCGCCCGCAACGTCGCCGGGCAGATCGCTTATGTGCGTTCGCGCGGGGCCGTCAGCGGCGGGCCTAAAAAGGTCCTGGTTTTAGGCGCTTCCAACGGTTACGGCCTGGCTTCGCGCATTACGGCCGCTTTCGGCTGCGGCGCGGCCACCATGGGTGTATTCTTCGAAAGACCTTCTGACGGCAAACGCACGGCCACCGCCGGATGGTACAATTCCGCCGCTTTTGAAAGAGAAGCCAAAAAGGCGGGGCTTTACGCCAAAAGTTTTAACGGGGATGCTTTTTCCGACGATATGCGCTGTCAGGTCTGTGACGCCATTGCCAAGGACTGGGGACAGACCGACGGTGTCATTTATTCCCTGGCTTCTCCGCGCCGTATTGACCCTAAGACCGGAATATTGTATAAGTCCATTCTTAAGCCCAAAGGCAAATCTTACACCAACAAGAGTATTGATTTTGAGGCCAACCAGGTGACCACGGTTACTTTGGAAGCGGCGACCGACGAAGAAATACATGATACGGTCAAGGTTATGGGTGGGGAGGACTGGGAATTTTGGGTCGAGGCCATGCGCGCGCGGAATTTACTGGCGCCCAAGGTATTGACCGTGGCGTATTCCTACATCGGTCCGGACGTGACCACGGCCGTGTACCGCAACGGCACCATCGGCGCGGCCAAAGACCATCTGGAAGCAACGGCCCATAAACTCGACGTCCTTCTCAAGCCAAGCGGCGGCAGGGCCGTGGTATCCGTCAACAAGGCCTTGGTCACCCAAAGCAGTTCCGCCATCCCTTTTATTCCTTTATACTTTGTGCTCTTGATGAAGGTCATGAAGGCCAAGGGCGTGCATGAGGATTGTATCCAGCAGATCTACCGGCTCTTTGCCGAACGTCTGTATAACGGGCGGGCCTTCGATCAGATCCCCGTGGACGAGGCCGGCCGCGTGCGTATTGACGACTTGGAAATGCTGCCTGATGTGCAGGCAGAGGTCAACAAAC
>JACPXN010000063.1 GCA_016196515.1 Candidatus Omnitrophota bacterium
AAAGATATTGGACGAATACGCGATGAACGGGTCTTTGGTGACGGCCAGAACGGCCGGGATGGAATCGATCGCAAAAATAATGTCCGCGGTCTCAATGGCGATCAGGACAACCAGCAAAGGTGTCGCATGCCAGACGCCGTTTTGGATTGTCGCGAAAGCCCCGCCTATATAGCCCTTCGTAACCTAAAAAAAACGACGGAACACGCGGATGACAAGGCCTTTTTCCGGATCCACCTCTTTTTCTTCTTCAAAGAACAATTTCAACCCGGAAAAGACCAGGAAAGCGCCGAAGACATACATCAACCAATGGAATTGTTTTAAAAGAGCGATTCCGGCCAGAATAAAAACGGCGCGCATGACCTGCGCCCCGATGATCCCCCACAGAAGCACCCGGTGCTGATAAGCCGGCGGCACTCTAAAATAGGAAAAAATGAGCAGAAAAACGAACAAATTATCAATGCTTAAGGACTGCTCGATCACATACCCGGTCAAAAACTCCAGCGCCCTTTGGGAACCCAGCCAAAAATAAATACCGATGTTAAAAAAAACGGCCAGCAAGACCCAGAACGCGCTTAAAAGCACGGCCCTGCGGATCTTGATCGGACTGTCCCGCGGGCTTAGAACACAGGCGTCGAGGGCCAGCAACAGGACCACAAAAACGTTAAAAACGACCCAAAGCACAGGCGACGATGTTGTCACACTCTATCCTTGATCAAAGGCGCCGCTTTTGCCGCCGCTTTTATGCGTCAAACGGATACCGGAAATGACCATGTCCTGCCCCGCCCATTTCATCATGTCATAAATGGTCAGACAAGCGGCGGACACCGCGGCCAGGGCCTCCATTTCAACCCCGGTTTTTCCCGAACACAAAACCTCCGCTGTCACAAGGACCGCGTGTTTATTTTTTAAAGGCGCGCACTCGAGTTTGACTTTTTCCAGGGCCAGCGGATGGCACAAAGGAATGAGGACCGGTGTCGATTTCGCGGCCATGATGCCGGCGATCCTTGCTGTCTCCAAAACATTGCCTTTGGGCGATCGGCCGGTGATCAGGGCTTTGAACGCGGCAGGTGACAAAGTCATAACGCCTTGCGCCACGGCCCGGCGGACCGTAACGTCTTTAGAACTGATGTCCGCCATCCCCCCGCACGGTCTTTTATTCGAAGGCATTTTTTCTCCGCTGTTGTTTTTTCTGCCCGTGCTTCTTTTTTTCTTCCAGCATGCGCTCTTTGGCCGCCCGCGAACGCTGACGATCCTGGCGGCTTTTTTTCGCCCGGGCCTGCCTTAACTGCTGGTATTTCTGCTCAAATTTTTTTTCAACGGCACGCGCCAGCAGGCCCCAGGCCTCCTGACGGTTGAGATGCTGGAAACGGTATTTCTGGCATTTGACCCTGATCCCCGTCGGCCGATGCCACAACTGGACGCAGGTGGCGACCTTGTTGACGTTCTGGCCGCCGGGTCCGGAAGAACGGACAAACGTTTCAACGACATCTTCCCTGTTGATCATTTTTTGACGCCGGCGATGTTGACCCTGTTGCCGCCGGAAGTTTTGGACAAATACAAGGCCTTGTCCGCGGCATTGATCAGGTCTTTGACCGAATCAACACCCTTGACCGGATATCCGCTGATCCCGACGCTGAAACTGGTACGTACCGACCGGTCCTTCAACCTGACCACAGAATGGCCGGCATAAAATTTCAAAAACCTCTCCACCGGAATGACCGCCTGTTCGGGGGAAGTTTCCGGTAAAATGACCACAAACTCATCGCCCCCGTAACGGCCGACGATATCGGTCTTGCGCAAACTACCCTTTAAAAGCCTGGCCGCCTTGCGCAGGCATTTGTCGCCGGACAAATGACCGAACGTATCATTGACCTTCTTAAAAAAATCCAGGTCAAAAATAATGCAGCTCAGCTTGAGCTCATACCGTTTGGCCCGCGCCAACTCCTCATCCAGGCGTTTTAATATGGTGCGCTGGTTAAAAACGCTGGTCAGCCCGTCCACGTGGGCCAACCTTTTTAAGAACATCTCCTGCGCCTTACGCCGGCTGATGTCATTAAAGACCAGAACGACGCGCCAGGGGTCCTTGTCCGCGCCGGCCATGAAAGTCAAACGTATCCAGACATAAATGGATTTATTCCGGAATGTCGGTAAACGGAATTCGGATTCGAAAACACCGCCTTTTAAACGCGCGCTCAAAAGGTCCAAAAATATTTTACTGGGGATATTCAACAAGAGACGGTCAAAACCATTCTTGAACTGTCTTGCGTCCCTGGCCTCAAAAAGAGAAACCGCAGCGGGGTTGGCGTTGAGGACCTTGAACGAACTCTTCCAATGACCCTCCACCACGGCCACGGGCGCGGATTCAAACAATGCTTTAAAAGGGTTATTTTTCATAGGAACGCGTGAATTTGATCAGGGACGGGGCATAATCCCCGGGGGCCTCATATCCCAACAAATTCAATAAAGTGGCGGCGACATTGGCCAGTCCCTGTTGGGGCAAATGCGCCATTTCATATTCGCCGTTATATTGGGCATCCACGATGGCGCACGGAACGGGGTTGAGCGAATGCGCCGTACTCACCTGTTTCTGACCGTCCTTGACAATGAACATCTCGTCCGCGTTCCCGTGGTCCGCCAAGACCACGGCCATACCGTTCAATTCCTTGACAACAGCCAAGAGTTTGGCCAAGCCCTGGTCCACCGCCTCAACGGCAATCATGATGGCCTGCGGCACACCCGTATGGCCGACCATGTCGCCGTTCGGAAAATTGATGCGGCCGAACCTGTATTGACCACACCGGAGCAATTCAATGGTCTTTTCGGTGATTTGTGCCGCTTTCATCTTCGGTGCCTGGTCGAAACGGACCTTGTCCGAAAGGATCTCGACATAGGTTTCGAGTTTGTTGTCGACATAACCGCTTTTATTGCCGTTCCAGAAATAGGTCACGTGGCCGTATTTTTGCGTTTCGGAAAGGGCGAACGAAGTGATGCCGTTGGCGCACATATAAACGCCGACAGGACCTTCGATCTGCGGCGGATCAACGAGAAAATTTTTCGGGATATGCAGGTCCCCGTCGTATTGCATCATGCCGGCAAAGAGTACGTCCGGCACGCGGACGCGGTCGAATTTCCCGAAATCCTTTTGTTCGAACGCCATGGACAGTTCGATGGCCCTGTCCCCGCGGAAATTAAAAAACACAACAGAATCGCCGTCCTCAATGGTCCCGACCGGAGAGCCGTCGTCCTCGATGACGAAAGGATCCAGATACTGGTCGGTGATGGCCGGATCTTCGTTATAGCAGGTCTGCACGGCCTCGGCCGCGCAAGCGAAACGCCGGCCTTTGCCCAACACATGCGCTTTCCAGCCGCGCTCGACGATCCTCCAGTCGGCATTGTAGCGGTCCATGGTGGTGACCATGCGTCCCCCGCCGGAAGCGATCCGGTGATCATAACCCTCGGAAGCGTTGATCTCTTTAAGAAAGCGTTCGGTCTTTTCAATATAGGTCAAAGCGCTTTTCTCATAAACATCGCGTCCGTCTAAAAGCGCGTGGATCCGCAAGCGTTTGACGCCGTCCTGGGCGCAGCGGCGAACCATGGCCAATAACTGGTCGATATGCGCGTGCACGTTGCCATCGGACAAAAGCCCTATAAAATGGAATATCTTGTCATCGTCCTTGACCCGTTCGACCAGGTTTTTCCACAATCTGGTCTGGAAAATAGCGCCGCTGTCGATGGACTTTTGGACGAGTTTGGCCCCCTGATCAAAAACGCGGCCCGCGCCCAAGGCGTTATGGCCCACTTCGCTGTTGCCCATATCGTCATCAGAAGGCATGCCGACGGCAGTCCCGTGGGCTTTCAATTGAGTATACAATTTGGACCGCATCAGTCCATCCAAACACGGCGTTTGGGCCAAAAAAACACCATCGCTGTCGTCCTGTTTGCCGATGCCGATCCCGTCCATGATGACCAAGAGCAAAGGCCCCGGGCGTCCGGAAAAGCCAGACAATTTTTTTAATTCATAAGACATAAAGATTCTATTTCGATCTTTTCCCTGCGGTTTTTGGGGGGGACATGTGATACGCGACCCAGGCCGCGGCATGATTTTTCAGCCAGTCCTCTGCGGCGGCTTCAAAACCGATGTCATAGCCGGCGATCTCGCTTTCCAGCCATTTGTGCCGGCCGATCTCTTCGATCACCCTCTTGTTGCGCAAGAGTTTCTTGGGGTCAATGGGTAATTTATTTTTAAACATTTCACCGTTATTTTAACTGCTAAAAATCCCATCAGGATCTCTGAAGGGATTTTTATGCCGTCCTTTGGAGTAGGGGCTTTAGTTGGAAAGGGCCTGCAAAACCAACTGTTCCGCGGCCAACCAATCCTGAAGGTCATTGCCATTCTGACAGCCCCGCTGCATATAAAGCTCGTAGGCTTTCAGACGAATGGCGTCCTGGATCTCCTCGGGAGCCATCTGTGCATCGGGAGTTGTTTTTTGTGTTTCAAATTCCTGTTTGGCAATGGCCTTGCTGACGGCCTTTCTGCTGGTTATTTTTCTGCCAAGTCTCATACCGCACCTCCCTGCCTGCCGGCCGGCAGGCCTCCATCGGTTTATATAGAGTCATTATTATCCGTCTCTGACAAAAACTGTCAATGGATTTCTAAGAAGCGCCCAGGAGTTCCTCGGGCGGTTTGATCTTCCTGAAATCCCGGAACAGCAATAGATCATAAACGATCTTGAGCCCGCCGGCCAGAATAATGGGTAGGCCGACAAGCGCCGGGTTGGCCAATAGCGGCCCTGCCAAAAGCGGTGCCGCGGACGTCCCCAGCGTGCGCGCGACATTAGTGATCCCGTCCGCGGCCGAGCGCTCCGAGGGCGTTACAACCGCCATCACGTACGCCTGGCGCGTCGGCACATCCATCTGGGAAATGGTGCAGCGCAAAAGAAAAACGACCACCGCCCAGGTCAAATCCGGCATGAACACGATCAGGATCAATAAAACATTGGAAGGCAGATGCGTGAAAACCATCGTATTAATGAGTCCAAAACGCTTTGCCAGCCGCACGGCCAAAAGCGAAGAGATCCCGGCCAAAAGGTTGGCGCCGAAAAATATGCCGCCCAAAACCATCATATCAGCGCCAAAACGCACATGAAACCAGTAGGCCAGCAAACTCTGCAGGATAAAGCCGCCTCCAAAGGCGTCCAACGCAAAAAGCGCCGATAACCGCAAGACCATGGCCCGGGACTGATGGATCCCCAAACGGCTGTTGGCAAGCGAGGCCAAATTCAAGGACCGCGGAGTTGAGCTGACTTCCACTTGATTGGAAACCCGACCAAACAAAAACCACAATGCCAGCCCCGTCAATGCGTAGATCACCAGGATGGTCTTATAACCGGCCAGAAGGCTGATGCCGACGGCAGAGAATATTT
Source organism: Candidatus Omnitrophota bacterium (assembly GCA_016196515.1). Taxonomy (GTDB): domain Bacteria; phylum Omnitrophota; class Gorgyraeia; order Zapsychrales; family Fredricksoniimonadaceae; genus JACPXN01. The sequence goes on from JACPXN010000063.1 coordinate 5,424, forward strand.
TAAATAATACCCAGACCGCTAATGCCCCCAAAGCGGTGGCCCCAAAGCCCGCCAAATTGTACCAGGCAAAAACACCGGTCCGTTTGTCATCGGCAACAATGTGGGACAAAGACGCCTGCTCAATGGCCAAAAACGGCCCCACCTCATTGCCGCTGGGGCTGATGACCCCGACGATCGCGGCCAAAAGCAAAAAAACAAAATTGTCGGTCAAAGCGAACAAGATCCCGGCAAACATCATCAACAATGCCCCCACACGGAGCATGCGGCGCCGGCCCGCGGAATCGGCGATCAGTGAGATCCCCAACGAGATCACCGCATCGCCGACTAAAGTCAATGCCAGAAGCCAGCCGATCTGCTGCTGGCTCAGGCCGAGATACGCCAGATAAATAACAAGGACCACGGACACGGCCCCGTAACCGAATAACCGCAGGACACGGGTCAAAAATAAAAGCCGGCCGTCTGGGGACAA
>JACPXN010000064.1 GCA_016196515.1 Candidatus Omnitrophota bacterium
CAACGGGATTCGTCCAGGGTCTTTTGCCCCTGCGTATAAAATTTCAATATCTTCTCGGGATCGGTCCTGGCGGTCTCTTCAATATCCACCCCGCCGTCAGCCGAAGCAATGATGACCACGTCGCCCCTGACATTGTCGATGGTCACCGCGACATAATACTCTTTTTTGATGTCAATGGCTTTGGCCACCAGCAGACGGTCAACCCTATATCCCTTGATGGTCAAATTTTTAATGCGGTTAAATTCCTCGATGAGCGTTCGCTCGTCGAGGACGACCTTCACCCCGCCGGCCTTGCCCCGGCCGCCGACCAAGACCTGGGCCTTGATCACAACGGGAAATCCGGTCTTGCGGGCAAGGGCCAGGGCCTCGTCCGGCGTTTGGGCCACGTCGCCAGCCGCAATGGGAATACCATACTCGGCAAATAGACTTCTTGCTTGATATTCGTGGATCTTCATGAGATTTTTAAATATATCACGATTTGCCCATTTTACGGTATAAAAATTACCGTTTTGCAGTAAAATAAATGGCCGATGAAGATCAACAACCCCCGCACGTTCACCCTCCTTGCCGTGGCCCTTTTGGTCATCGTCGGCGTGTGCGCCTACATCAACTGCCTGCCCAATGCCATGTTCTGGGACGACGACGATTTCATCCTCAAGAACAGGTTCATCAAGGACTGGCGCTATTTCCCCGAATTTTTCACCCAGAACCTGGTGGCCGGCTCTTATCTAATCAGCAATTACTGGCGTCCGCTCTTATTGACCGTCTTTGCGGCCGAGTGGCATTGGTGGCAGAATTGGGTATACGGATGGCACGCCGTCAGCGTCGGGGCGCATATTGGCGCTGGCATCGCGCTGTATTTTCTGTTAAACCGGCTCTTTGGCCGCCGGGCGCTTTCGCTCATCACGGCTGTGCTTTTTACCGCCCACCCGGTACACAACGAAGCTGTTGTCTACGTCAACAGTCTGGGTGATCCCCTGACTTCGATCTTCATTTTCAGCGGCCTCATCCTTTACGTCCGGTCCCGCCAGTCAAAGATCAACGCGCTTTTGAGCCCGCCCTATTACCTGGGACTCCTGATGCTCCCCTTGGGTATCATGTCCAAAGAAACCGGTTTTGTCCTGGCCGCGCTTGTTCCCTTCACCGACTTCCTGCTTTTAAACAGCGGTCCTTTTTCCAAACGTCTGTCGCGGACCTTGGCAAGGTGCTGGCCTTTTTTAACCATCGCTGTTGTCTACGTCATCTTACGCGCCACGGCCCTGAACTTCTCAAACAGTTTTAACTTTTACAACGCGGACAACGCCTTCACGACGAACATGGGATTGCGGCTGTTGACCTTCTTTAAAGCCATGAGTCAATATGCCGGGTTCTTGTTCTTCCCCCACGACCCGCGCGTCGAACGGCAGCTGCCCTGGGCCCAGTCCTTATTCGAGCCCGACGTTCTTTTTGGCGGATCCCTGGTGGCTGGAATGCTCTGGGCGGGGTTACGGTTTTGGCAAAAAAAGCCCTTAGTCAGTTACGGGGTCGGTTGGTTTTTTATCACCATCGCCCCCGCATCCAACGTACTCGTGCCCATCAACGCTGTCTTGTACGAACATTTTTTATACTTACCCATGATCGGCGTGCTGTTGATCGTCGTGGACGCGGTCATGGAATGGGGGCGCCGAAAAAATTTGGGGCCGACCCTCCTGAAGGTCCTCATGCTGGTCCTCGTCGTTTTTATCGGCATGAACCTGCGCCGCAATCTTGATTGGCGCACGTCCATCATATTTTATGAAAAACTGATCAAGACAGCGCCCAACAGCTACCGTGTCATTAATAATCTGGGGATGGAATACGCCAACAAAGGCATTCACGACAAGGCCGAGACGATCTACCTCAAAGCCATTGCCCTGGACCCGAAAAATCCCGTGGCCTATCACAATATCGCCGGAACGTACCGGGACACCGGACGCACGGCGCTGGCCCTTGAAAATTTCAAAAGGGCCATTGCCCTGGACCCGCGGTTCATTTTCTCTTACCGGGCCCTGGCGCAATTGTATTTTCAATCGGGGGATTTGGAGGAAGCGAAAAAATATCTGCAGGTCGTGGCGCGCTGGGACCCCGAGGACCAAAACGTCCAGCAGGCCCTGCGGATGATCGAAGAAGCGTTGCGGGCCAAGGCGTTACGGATACCCCCCTAGGCCTGCCGCTCGTCTAGCGGCAGCACGTTATCGTATATGCAATAGTATAAACAGGAGGATTTGTGGACATCATCAAACAATGCCTGGATTTTTTCATCCATTTGGACAGCCACATCGGTGCCGTCGCCGCTGCCTGGGGGCTCTGGACCTACGCCCTGCTTTTTTTGATCATCTTTTGCGAGACAGGGCTCGTGGTCCTGCCGTTATTGCCGGGCGATTCCCTGTTGTTCGTGCTCGGGGCCCTGGCCGCCAAGGGCGTTTTACGGGTGGACGTTCTTTGGGCGTCGCTGGCCGTTGCCGCGGCTTTGGGCGATGCCGTCAACTATTCTGTCGGCGCCTGGTGCGCCCCAAAAATATTCAGCGATCAACACATCCGTTTCCTTAAAACCAAACATCTGGAAAAGACCAAAAAGTTCTACGCGAAATACGGCAATAAAACGATCATCCTGGCGCGTTTTGTGCCCATCATCCGCACCTTTGCCCCGTTTTTGGCCGGCGTCGGGGCCATGCCCTACCGCCGCTTTGCCCTTTACAACATCACGGGCGGCATCCTGTGGGTCAGCGTCGGGTTAGGCGCCGGCCATCTCTTCGGGGGCCTTCCTTTTGTCGCGAAAAATTTTTCTTGGGTTGTCCTGGCCATCGTCGTCGTCTCCCTGGTCCCCGCGGTCTGGGAATATATAAACCATCGAGAATTAAGTAGCCACCCACCGTAACCTTAATTGTTGGCTTTTTGTTCATTTTAATTAAGGTTACGGTGGGTGGCTACTTAATTCCCGGTGCCGGCCGCAGATCTTTAAAAAAGTCCCCAGCGTCAACAGGGTCAGGCCGTACATCAAAATTTGTATCCCCGACGGGCGCGCGGTATAGCCCGTCAGCACGCTCAACACCCGTCCCGCCAGGCTGTCTTGGGACATGATCCGTGTGGTGTCCCAGAGGACCGGAATGATCTCGGGCACCTTTCCCGCGGCCGTCAGATAACCAAAAGCATGGGACACCATGCCTGCCGTCAACAGGATCAGCATCCAGCTGGTCACCCCGAAGATCTGCCTCGTCGGGACCTTCATGAGCCCGTAATAAATGATGAGGCCAAGGGCCGCGCCGGCACAGCCCCCGATGAAAAATCCGACACTTAAGTCGAACGCCTTGCCGCCCGTGACCAGGGCGCTGTAGATGAACATGACGATCTCCGAGCCCTCCCTCAAGACGGAAAGTCCGACGACCACGGCCAGCGTATGGATGGGCCTTTCCTTTTTGATGACCGCCTGTCCGATGGCTTTGAATTCCCTGGTCAACTCCTGGGCGTGACGGGCCATCCACAGGACCGTCCAGCCGATCAAAGCGGCCGCCGTCAAAAGAATGGCGGCGTTCATCACTTCCTGCCCCATGCCCTGGAAAGACTGGGAGATGCGGTCGGCAAAAAGCGCGACGAGCGCCGCCCCCCCGACCCCGCCGAAAAATCCTACCCACACCCATTGGGTGCGTTTGGCGAGCCCTCGGGTGGCGGCCATCAGGATGCCGAGGATCAGCGCAATCTCTAAAACTTCCCGAAAAATGATCAGGGCAATGGCAAACATGTCAAACCTCGGGCTCTTCGGCCAGGACCTTCAGGAAGGCGTCAACCACATCGGGACGGAATTGTGTGCCGCGGTTCTTGACCAACTGCTCAACGGCCGCTTCGCGGGACATGGCCTTGCGGTAAGAACGAGTGGACGTCATGGCGTCAAAACTATCGGCAACGCTGACGATGGCGACCAAAAGCGGGATCTGCTCGCCCGCCCAGCCGTCGGGATAGCCCTGACCGTCGAAACGTTCGTGATGGTTGCGGATGACCGCCAGCATGGTCTTGTCCTGCAGAATGGGCTTGAGGATCTGTTCACCCAGCACCGGATGCAGTTTAATGGCCTTCCATTCTTCCTCGTCGAGATTCTCGGGTTTGTTCAAAACGCTGTCGCGCACCCCGACCTTGCCGATATCGTGCAAAAGCGTGACGTTCCTGAACACTTCCATGATCTGGGGGTCTATGCCCATTTTTGAGGCGATCTTTTTGGAAAAATACGCCACGGATTCGGAATGTCCCAGCGTGTACTGGTCGCGCACTTCCAGGACGGTGACCAGGGACTTGACGGTGTCAAAAAAATAGCTGACCAGCTTCTTGCGGGAGATGTCCAGACTTTTGGCCATGGCGTTAAAGGACTCCGCCAATTCGCCGATCTCATCCCCGCGCGCGATTTGCACCTGATGATGCAAATTACCCTCGGCGATCGTGCGGGTGCCGGCGATGAGCTGACGGATGGGGGCCACGACGCGCGAAGAGATCAAAAACCCCAGCGCCAGGGCAAAAATAATGCCCGCGGCCAGGGTGATCAAGGCCCTGACCATGACCTCCTTTTCCACGGCATAAATGTCGCTGGCCTCGATGTCCACGCCCAAAACAGCGATGGGTTGACCCCGGGCGTCACGGATGGGCGCATAACCGGAAAGGGTCTTGCCCCATTCGTCGACCTCCAGTTTCTTGTCGGCGGAAGGCCTGTCAAAGCCGCGCAGCAATTCCGGAAAACGTCCGGCATCATAGCGGTCCCCGGGAAAGGACGTATGCTTCCCCCCGCCCGCAGCGTCGGGATCCGCCAGAAAGTGCCAGATATCGGACGCATCGGTTTTTGTCAGAATATAAATGAACTTGACCTGTTCATTGGCCGCCTTGATACGGCTCAACTGGTCGATGATGTGCTGGTATTCCGGGGTCTTGACCCCCTGCACGTTGAGAGGAACCTTGCGGACCTCGTCGGCGTCCACGGTCAAAGCCGCGGTCTGGGCAATGACCTTGAGCCGCTCGCGGATGCCCTCAAACTGGGATCGGAACGTGAATTGATAAATGAGGATGCCGCTTAAAAAAACAAGGGCTGTCATCGAAAGGACAATGACAGCCGTGGCGCGAACAGCGAAAGAGTGAAAAATATTTCTCATAAAAATAAATGGACTCAAGAGGACTTGAACCTCTGGCCTTTTCCATGTCAAGGAAACGCTCTAACCAAACTGAGCTATGAGTCCAAATCATTCGTATGCCGGGAGTGGGACTCGAACCCACACGGTCTTGCGACCACAGGATTTTAAGTCCTGATTGTCTACCAGTTCCAACATCCCGGCTTAATTTAAATGAACGGTAGTTTTACTTTTAGTCCAACACGCTTTTGACAAGCAGCATTCTTGGGCCAGCCGGGCCTTTCTGTCTAACGCCGTAGCATTCTCGTAATAACAATCTTTTAAAATTCTTTTCGCGGCCATCTTCCCATATTTTAAAATATAAATATCATTTCGCTTCCCGCTTTTCTTTTCTGTATGAATTCGTCCTGTCGCCCCAAAAGCAGGCTCGATGCTTCCTTGTAACCAAACAATGAAATCTTTAGCGGCGCTGTAAATCCTTAAAACCCATTGTTCCCCCCGGTTCGTTGGATGGGTCCATCTTCTGATGTTCCCGTCTCCGTCGATAATCCCTCTGCAAAAATCGGTAAAATATGTAGGCGGCACCATTACTTCTTTTAGAATTAGTGATTTCCTGGGAGAAAGCCCTCGTGACAACAAAAATTCATAAAATTCAATGTTGCTGATCTGTAAATGATACGATTGATTACGTTCTCCTCTGTTTTTTACCCCTACTTTATTTAAAATCCCAATCTTTCTTTTTAATGCTTCTAGATAATTCTGGTCCTTCGCCGTTATATCAACATGTCGGCCATCCGAACTAAGACATCCGTCGGACGTAATAAGTCCGACCAGATACCACAATAAGGCGTCCTCTAATTTTAAACTTTTACGCTTTCCAGCCATTGGAACGATCCATTTATATGGAGGCGTGGAGCGGAATCGAACCGCTGAATAGTGGTTTTGCAGACCACTGCCTTACCACTTGGCTACCACGCCGTCGCTCGCCTAGCAACTATCTCTGCGGGGCTCGCTCCCCAAAGGGGCTCTGCCCCTATGGCGCTCCTCACTGCGTTCGTCGCTGTTACCCCGAAAGCGCGGGGGAAGGTTTCCCCCGCACCCCCTTCACGTCCTCGCCCTTCGGGCTCGTCCGTGTCGTCCACTTACGCCTTCAAAACAGCGTCGACGATGTCGTCCACGTCGGCCAGATGACCCACCCCTTCGCTGCCGCAGGCCAGTTTGCCTTTGACCGGTTCAATGAACCGGACGCCGTGTTTCTTCAATCGATCGCAGTTCTCCTGGACAATCGTGTTGGCATACATCTCGTCGTTCATGGCCGGCGCCAGCAGAATGGGTACCCGCACGGTCATGGCCAAAGCGGACAGAATGTCGTCGGCGAAACCGTGCGCGATCTTGGCAATGATGTTCGCCGTTGCCGGCGCAATGATCAAAACATCACTCCGGCGGGACAATTCAATATGTCCCATGCGTCCCCCGTCAGCGTCGAACATGCCTCCGTAAACTTCTTTGCCGGAAAGGACCGACAGGGTCAAGGGTGTAATGAATTGCTTGGCCTGGGCGGTCATGACCACCGTGACGTCGCAATCCTTCTCCTGCAAACGGCGGATGATGTCCCCTGCTTTATACGCGGCAATGCTGCCGCAAACCCCCAAAACAACTCTCTTGACCCCCGGAGATTTCACCATCAGAACCTTTTCTTGGACTTGGCGGCTTTTTCCGTTTCCTCGGCGGCCTCTTGGTCCACGACCTTGCCGGCACGGATCTCTTCCAAAGCAATGGTGGCCAATTTCTGGTTGCTGGACGTTTCGATCAGGGCCGCGCCTGTCACAGAAAGCTCCAACGCCCGCTTGGACGCGAGACGCACCAAACGATAAACCCCCCATTTGGATCTAGGCAACAATTCTTCCAGCGGTTGATACGCCATACACGCTCCCCTTTTGTCTGTTAGACGAAAATTTCGGACCCTTAGTGTATACTATGCCCTCGGGTATTGTCAATCAATGCTCGTTTAGGACAATGCGCTCTAACCGACGGACCGCATGGTCCAGGCGTCCGTTGACCACCACATGGTCGTAATGAACGGCTTCTTTGAGTTCCGCGCGGGCCACGCGAAGGCGCGCGGCCAGGGCCTCACGGGTCTCGGAAGCGCGCTTGGTCAGCCGGTCGCGCAGCGCTTTCATCGACGGAGTTTTGATAAAAATATTGAGCGCGCCGGGAAATTCTTTACGCACCGCGGCCGCGCCTTTGACGTCGATGCACAAAAGCACGTGCGCCCCTTTGTTCAAAAGTGTCAGCACCTGGCGCTTGGGCGTCCCGTAATGATTGCCGAAAACTTTCTGCCATTCCAGAAAATGTCCCCGGCGTATTTTGTACTTGAACACGGCGGGAGTTAGAAACAGGTAATCGCGGCCGTGTTTCTCGCCGGGACGGCGGGCCCTTGTGGTCGCGGAAACAGACTTGACCAGGATGCCTTTCAGGCGGGGACTGTCCAGCAGGCGTTTATGGAGCGTGGTTTTTCCTGAACCCGACGGGCCGGAGATGATGACAACGCGGCCCTTATTCGACATTGTTGGCTTGCTCACGGATCTTTTCCACCTTGCTCTTCAGGGCGATCACCGCCCCCGCGACGTCCTTGTCCTGCACTTTCGAGCCGATGGTGTTGGTCTCCCTTTGCATTTCCTGGGCGATGAAATCCATCTTCTTGCCGGCGCCCTCACTTTGCCTTAAAAGGGCCTTGGCCTCGTCGATGTAATGGGTAAGCCTGGCCAATTCTTCGTTGATGTCATTGCTCTTTTGATAAGAAGTGAATTCTTCCCGGCTTAAAGTTTTTTTCTTTTCTTTTAAAAGCGCGTTCGAGCGCGCTTCGATCAGCACGATCCGCTTGAGCATGCGTTTGAGTTGGCCGCCGATGTCCGCGCACAGGGCCTTGCCTTCGCGGCGGCGCATGGCCACCACCCCGGCCACGGCTTTCACAAGCCCCTTCTCAACGGCCGGCCAGAGCGTGTGGGCCTCAACGAACATCTCCTTGGTCTCCACCACCCCGGGCAGATGCAGGATGTCCGCGGCGGACAACCCGTCGCTGACTTTGAATTCCCTGGCGATCTGGCGGGCAAAACCACGGTACCGGGCCACCGCGTCGTGGTTCAGCCGGATGATCATGTGCGGCTTGTCGGTGATCTTGACCGACACGGTCACCCGCCCCCGGCGTATGTCTTTGGCCACCATCTTGTGGATCTTCTCCTCGAACGACGAAAACCCCGACGGCAGATAGAACGCCACGTCCAGATACCGGTGATTGACGGTCTTGACCTCGACGGAGGCCTTCACCCTGCCCGACGCTGCTTCACTTGCCCCGAAACCTGTCATGCCTGTGATCATAATTTTTCCTGTTCTTTCATTTGCGCAGGATCCCCAAAATACGGTCCAGATCATCGAGAGAATAATATTCGATGACCACCCTGCCCTTGTTCTTGCGGTCCTCGACCATGACCCTGGTCCCCAAAATGCGTCCTATTTCCTCCTCGAGGATCTGGATGTCACGGTCTTTGGACCGGCCCGCTTTCTTCTTTGCCGGCGCAACATGAGACCTGACCAGGGCCTCGGTCTGGCGCACGGAAAGATTTTTAGCGACGATTTTTTTGGCCAATGCCTTTTGGACCTTCGGGTCTTCGATACTTAAAAGCGCGCGGGCATGTCCGACGGAGATCTGATCGGCCGCGACTTGTTCCTGAATTTCCAAAGGCAGGCGCAGCAAACGCAGCAAATTGGTCACGGTGGTGCGGTCTTTGCCGATGGACCCGGCCACGGCTTCCTGGGTGAACTGGAACTCGTCGACCAGACGCTTAAACCCCTGCGCTTCCTCAATAGGATTCAACTCCTCACGCTGAATGTTCTCCACCAAAGCCAGGACCAGGGCTTCGCGGTCGGTGACATTTTTAACGATGACCGGGACCTGATCAAAATTCAGTTTGCGCGCTGCCCTTAACCGCCGCTCACCCGCGATCACCTCATACCCCGGGCCTGCTTTGCGGACCAAAATGGGCTGAAGCAGTCCTTTTTCCTTAATAGAAGCCACCAGCTCTGCCAGCTTGCTCTCATCATAGTTCTGCCGCGGTTGCAAGCGGTTGTCTTTAATAATGGAGGTCTTAAGATATAACACCCCTTCTCCACCTGAATTGTCCAGACTGGACATTTCTTTCTTCTGCGGAATAAGAGCTGCTAACCCTTTACCCAACGCTTTATTGTCCATTCTATTCTCCGTATTTTCCATTCTGCCATGAATCGATTGCGAAGCGCTTAATCTGGTTCATGGCTGGTTTAGGGCTGATTCTCCATTGTATTATGCGCCAAGAATTCGTGTGCTAACTCTTTGTATTTCACCGCTCCCACCGATGTCTCATCATAATAATTGATGGGTTTGCCAAAGCTGGGCGCCTCGCTTAAACGGATATTGCGCGGGATAATGGTTTTGTAGACCTTGTCCTTAAAATAATTCTTGATCTCATGAATGACCTCATTGGTCAGATTTGTGCGGAAATCCGCCATAGTCATCAAAACCCCTTCCACAGCCAGATCAGCATTCAACCCGTCCTTGATCAAGGCGATCGTATTCAGGAGCTGGGAAACCCCCTCAAGGGCATAAAACTCGCATTGAATGGGGATCAAGATCGAATCCGCGGCCACCAAAGCATTGAGGGTCAAAAGCCCCAGGGATGGCGGAGAATCGATAAAAATGAAGTCGTAATCGGACCTTACGCTCTCCAAGGCCTTTTTCAGCCTGGTTTCTCTGGAAAGGGCGCCCACCAGCTCGATCTCCGCGCCAGTCAAGTTGATATTACAGGGGGCAATATCCAGATTGGAAAATTTGGTCTTCTGAACAATGTCCTTAGTGCTGGCCTTATGGAGCAGGACATCATAAATAGAGGCGTTAATTTCATTCTTATTGACCCCGGACCCGCTCGTGGTATTGCCTTGGGGATCCATATCTACCAAAAGGACCTTCTTGCCCAAAACAGCAAGGGCGGCTGAAAGGTTAACCGATGTTGTGGTTTTCCCAGTGCCGCCCTTTTGATTGCAGATCGCTACGGTTTTAGACATATGCTCTTGGCGAGTTTCACGTGAAACGCCCGTCTATTTCTTCAGCACAACCTTGATCTTGGCCAATTTTGCCCCGCGCATCCCAAAAAGGCCCTTTTTTTCCTCACAAACCACCTTAACATCCATTTTTTCCTTGGGGACCTTCAGTTCGGCCATAGCTTTCTGTATGGCTTCTTCCACCGTGGTTCCCTCAAATTCTTTGGCATTGCCCTTAATAACCATGTGTTACGCCTTGACTTTAGCCATTTTCCACTGGGTCATAGCGGAAAAGATGTAGAACATTGTAAAGTACAACGACAGTCCGCTGGCAAACTTATAGAATATAAACCCGATAAACACCGGGAAAAACACCGTCATCATCTTTTGCTGCATGGCCTGCGTTTGATCGGTGATCACCGTGCTCTTGGCGGATAATTTCTGCTGAACAAACATCACCGCGCCCATCAGTATGGGTAATATATTAAACTCATTACCCAAAAATGGCAATTGAAAAGGAAAAATAAACAAGCGGTCCGGCTGGGAAAGATCTTTGATCCACAAAAACCCCTTGCCCTGAAAATAATACGCCCGCCACAAGACCTGATACATGGCCATAAAGACCGGCATCTGTAACAGCATCGGCAGGCATCCGCCCAGCGGATTGATCTTTTCCCGACGGTAAATCTCTATAACTTCGGCGTTTAATTTCTTCGGGTCATTCTTATATTTCTCCTTTAAGGCATTGATCTTCGGCTGGGCCGCCTGCATCTTGCGCATGGACATCATGCTTTTTAAGGTCAGCGGATAGGTCAGGCCATAAAAAAGGGCGCTGATCAGAATAATGGTCATGCCCCAGCTCTTGATGATCTTTTGAATAAAGACCCCTGTCCAGTATACGCCCTTGGCAAGAGCATCCATAGCCCCTAAACTAAAGAAGGCCACGATCTTCTCAAAATCTTTGTTATACTTTTTCATCAAGGCAATGTCCTGGGGTCCGGCGAATATTGTAAATACGTAGGAGATCTTCCCGCCCGGGGCCAAGGAGGAGGCCTGCGGTGCAAGAACAATATCAAGGCGGTCCTTGCTAACCGCTTTAATTTCATATCCTTTTGTTTCAAATTCAGGCCTGACCACTATGGCCGAATAATGATCACGAAATCCTGCCCATTTCGCCGATCCGGATATACTTTTATCCTCTTTGGCGTTAAATTGAAAGGCGTTGGATTTGCGAAACGTCTTATTGCCGGACAATACAGAGTATTCGTCCAGCATGGTTTCCCGATTATCATGAGCGATGGTGGATGTATCAGTGGATGTATCAATAGTGAAGGCATTAAAAGCGATATTTTCCAGACTGGAAATTTTATTCAGATTGGAAATTTCAATAAAGGCCAAAAACGTGTGGTCATCAAGCTTCTTAAATGTTTTTGAAATATGGACATTATCATTGGTGAACTCATAGGCGATCCCGTCTTTACTGCGTCCGGATTCAGTAAAAGCCAGAAAGGAGAAGTCCTTGATCGCAACAAGATCGGTTAAAGGCATTACCTTTGATCC
>JACPXN010000060.1 GCA_016196515.1 Candidatus Omnitrophota bacterium
ATCACGGTGACCGCCTGGGACAAACAGGCCGAGATCTGCAACCAGTATTTGCAAAAAGGAAGGGCGGTTTTTGTCGAGGGGATCTTGCAGTCCCGCTCCTGGGAGACCAGTGACAAGCAAAAACGCAGCACCATTGACGTGCGCGCGGAGCGTATCCAGTTTTTAAGCGGCGCGCCCAAGTCAGCGGAAGACGCCGCCGCCCCGCCTATCGGCGGGGCCGGCGGGACCAACCCCGCCATCGGCGGGGCCAAAGACACCAATGGACAGGACGAGGTCATCTCGCCTGAAGATATCGCCTGGGAGGAATGATCATCATGGAAAACAGAAGGTTCGGCGGTAAAAAATTATCCAGGGAAGACCGCAATAAGAAGAAGTTCCGCAGGGACCCCGACGGTGGTCCCCGGCGCATGGGAAGGATCCAGCGTTTCACCATCCCCAAGGGCACGGACATCAATTATAAGAACATCGCGTTTTTGCAGAAATGCCTGACCGAGCGCGGCAAGATCCTTTCACGCCGGCTCACCAGCGCCAACGCCAGTCAGCAGCGGCTTTTGAGCACGGCGGTCAAGCGCGCCCGCCTTCTGGGGCTTTTACCCGTCGGATCGACAAAAAGAAAGTAAAGTCCATGAACATCATATTGACGCAGGACATGAAAGACTTGGGACACATCGGCGACGTCATCAAGGTCAAGGACGGTTATGCCCGCAATTATTTATTGCCCCGCCAGATGGCCATGGCGGCGACCGCTTCCAACATCAAACGCATGGAAAAAGAGAAGGCCAGCCGTCAGGCCGCTTATGAACAGCAGAAAATCCAGGCCCAGGCCAAAGCCGCCGTATTCGCCAAAATCGCTTTGACCGTTGCCGTCGAGGTCAATGACCAGGAAAAAATGTACGGCGCTGTGTCGGAAACAGAGATCCTCAAGGCCCTTAGGAGCGAAGGCCAGGAGGTGGACAAGAAAGACCTTGTCATCGCAAAGCCCGTTGAAGAACTGGGTATTTTTGAGATTGGCGTGAAACTCCACCCCGAAGTGACCGCGAAAGTCCGCTTATGGGTAACGAAGAAATAAGGGTCCCCCCGCAGAACGTCGACGCTGAAAAGGCCCTGCTGGGGGCCATGATGATCGATGAAGAAGCGATCGGGACCGCCATCGAGCATCTCGACAGTTTTTATTTTTACGAGACCCGCCACCAGAAGGTCTTTGACGCGCTGCGCGACCTCTACGCCCAGCGCAAGAACGTGGACATCATCACGCTCTCCGATTTCCTCACCGGCAAGGGGACCCTGGAAGCCGTGGGGGGTTTGTCCTACCTGACCGAACTGGCCGATTTCGTGCCCACCTCCGCCAACGCCCGTTATTACGTGGACATTGTCAAGGAAAAGGGCATCCAGCGGCGGCTCATCAAGAATTCCACCGAGATCATTTCCAAAAGTTACGGCACCGACGTCAATGTGGACGAATTGGTGGATGCCGCGGAACAGCTCATTTTCGAGATCGCCACCGCCAAACAGAAACAGCAGGCGGTCCACGTCAAAGACGTTATCAAGACGGCCATTGAGACCATTGATCAGCTTTATCAGCACAAACAGGCCATCACCGGGGTGGCGACCGGATTTATTGATTTTGACCGTATGACGTCGGGTTTGCAAAAATCCGATCTCATCATCATCGCCGGCCGTCCGTCCATGGGCAAAAGTGCTTTGGCGGGCTCCATCTGCGAGTATGCCGCCATTCATGGCAACGTCCCGATCGCGATCTTTTCCCTGGAAATGTCCAAGGAGCAATTGGTCCAGCGCATGCTGTGTTCCCAGGCGCAGGTGGACGCGCACAAGGTGCGCACGGGGTTTTTGTCCCCGTCGGAATGGCCGCTCTTGACCAAGGCCGCGGGCAAACTGTCCAACGTCCCCATTTTTATTGACGATACTCCGGCGATCTCGGCACTGGAATTACGGGCCAAGGCCAGGCGGTTAAAGACCTCGCATAACATCGGGCTTATTGTCGTGGACTATCTGCAATTGATGGAGGCCTCGGCCAAAACGGAAAGCCGCCAGCAGGAAATTTCAGAGATCTCCCGGTCGCTCAAGGCGCTGGCCCGTGAGTTGAACACGCCTTTGATCGCCATCAGCCAGTTGTCGCGCGCGGTGGAAAGCCGGCAGGACCACAGGCCCCAGTTGTCGGACCTGCGCGAATCCGGGGCCATTGAGCAGGACGCGGACGTGGTGGTGCTCCTCATACGGGAGGAACAGTATAACCCCACC
>JACPXN010000061.1 GCA_016196515.1 Candidatus Omnitrophota bacterium
GCCATGCGTGTGGCGATTTTCAACGACCAACGGATCAACCTCGACCAGGAATGGCTCAATAGCTATGAACTGGAACCGTATGTGCTCTACAAAGTCGTCACGTTAGGGTACAAATTCAAGGAAGTGTCCGTCACCAAGGTCTATCCGCCCAAAAATTCAGGCGGTTATACCAAGATGAAGCCTTTTGTCAGCTGGTGGAGCATTTTAAAGCCGTTGTTCTATCTGCGTTTGGGGATCAAAACATGAGACTGTTCGGCAAAAACCCCGTCATTGAACGGCTGAAGGCCAACCCCAAGAGCGTGCGCCGTGTTCTTCTGGAACTGGGACATCCGGACACCGCGTACGTGCATAAGAAGTGCCATCAGTGGGGCATTCCGGTCGCGTCCCTGCCGCGCAGCAAGATCCAAAAACTGGCCCGGAGTTTGAATACCCAGGGGGTGCTCGCCGAAATAGACGAGTTTGGGTATCAGCCTTTCGAAGACATGCTGGATGTGGCGTGGGACAAGAAACAAACCCTCGTTTTTCTGGACAATCTGACCGACCCGCAGAATCTGGGCGGTATCCTGCGCACCTGCGGTTCTCTGGGCGATTTCGCCGTTGTCCTGCCGACGGCGGAATCCGTCAGCGTGACGGAAACGGTGCTGCGGGTGGCCTGCGGCGGCGAGAATTATCTGCCGGTCGCGCGCGTTTCCAATTTGGCCAATGCCATCGCAAAAGCGAAGAAAAAAGGTTTCTGGATCATCGGTGCCGTGGCCAAAGGGGCCAGCCGCTTAAACGAGGTCCGCATGCAGTTTCCCGCGGGCGTCGTTCTGGGGTCGGAAGACAAAGGGATCAGGGAGATCATCCGTCAGAAACTGGACTGTGAGGTCATGGTCCCCATGAAACAGGAAAGGATGTCTTTAAATGTCGCGCACGCAGCGTCGATCATCTGCTGGGAAGTCGTACGTCAACGCCCTTAATTTTTTCGGGGAAGCGGGACTGCTCAAGCGCATCCACCGCAGCGGCTGGTGGGTGGCCGGCATCGAGCATCCGGAAACCGTGGCCGAGCATTCCTTCCGTTGCGCGGTCATCGCGTATTATATCGCCCATTGCGAGAATGTGGACCCGTTTGTGGCGGTGACCATGGCGCTTTTTAATGACATCCACGAGGCGCGCATCAATGATCTGCACAAGATGGGGCAGTATTACATCAACTTCCGCGACGCCGAGAAAAAGGCCTTCGCCGACCAGATCGCGGCCCTGGACCACAGGGTCAGGAAAGCGTTGGCTTCTTTGAGGTCCGCGTATGACGCTCAATCCTGCCGTGAAAGCCTTGTCGCGCGCGACGCCGACATCCTCGAGTGCCTTTTGCAGGCCAAAGAGTATGTGGATAACGGCTACCCGGCCGCCCGCAAGTTCTTTAAAAGCGCCCCCGGCCATCTCAAGACAAAGACCGCCCGCGCGCTGTGGAAGAAAGCCCTGCGCTGGGACAGCCACGCGTGGTGGCAGGAAGTGGTGAAATTTGAGAGATAAGGCATGTTCACCATCCTGAGTTTGTTGTTATTTCTTTCCGGCTGTGCCACCTACAATACCGCCACCGAGCACAACGAGGTCATCCTCATTTCCACGTCTTCCGAAGTGGCAATGGCCAAAAGCATCCACGGCCAGATCAGCCTGCGCAATAAGATCCTCAACAACACCGACGAGACCAGGCGTTTGGAGCGCATCGGTGAGCGCGTGGCGCGCGTCAGCGACCGCCAGGATTTCCAGTATCATTTCTATCTGATCGACAGCGGCGAGATCAACGCCTTCACCGTGCCGGGCGGCAATATCTATTTTTATGCGGGGCTTTTGCGCCGCC
>JACPXN010000058.1 GCA_016196515.1 Candidatus Omnitrophota bacterium
ATGAAAGGCCGAATACCGCCGTTTTGAAAGATGCCGCGCTTTTTTTCCGGATAAAATTAAAAACCGACATAACGGGCAAAACGTTGGACACGCAGGCACCCAACGCGTACAAACCCTCCACCTGGCAGGCCTGAAAATGAGCAATGTTCAAAGATCCGGGGAGATGCTTGACGGGAATGCCCAGATCATGGCCGACGAACTGGGCCAATTCTCCGGCCTGTGGGGGGCCAAGGACGATGATCTCATTGATCTTGTCATGGGAGATCTGGCGGTCATAATAATCCATCGAATTGCGCGCTTCGTTCAAAAGCCGGCTTTTGACCACCTCCGCATCCGGTTCGCCTTCGCCGCCCGCCGCAAACAGGGGAAATTCACGCATGAACTGGATGACGCCCCTGTCAAAAAACATCATCCGTCCGAGGCGGCCGTCCACGTGCAGGACGCAGGCCCTCTGGTCGGTGCGCATATGATTGCGGGAAACCAGGACCTTGGCCAGCCCCATGGCCGCGGGATCCGCCCCGACGACGACGAGGTTGGCCTGCGCGCAAATGCGCTCATACCTGTCCAAAACATCCTTGCGGGCCGCGCAAAAAATGACACGCAGCTTTTTGATCTTGTTCTCAACCAAAGGGGTCGAATGATAAACGAACACCAGTTCCTTCAAGTTAAAAGGGACATATTTTTTGGCCTCGAATTCGACTAAGCCTCCCAATTCTTCCGGCTTGACCAGGGGGACCGTGAAGGACCGCAGGATAACGTCCTTGGACGGCAAGGACAAGTAGACCTTAGGAACATCAATCTTGCGGTCACGCAGGGTCTTTTGCAAAACGGCAACGGTCCGCAGATCTTCGCTCCCATCCGAACCCAACGGCGAGTCAGGCCGTTTGACGGCATCGCCCAGGGGCACCAAAACAGCCCCCACGGGAAGGCTGCCCTGGGTCTCGACGAGGGTGAAGCTATTTTCACTCCAAAAAATCCCTAATTTCCGGGGACCAGGCATAAAATCCCTTAAAAAAGTTTCTATTATATATTTAAAACTATTAGACAATAAGGCCGCGGCTTTGTCAACGGCTTTAGCGGAAATTTTTACCCCGTCGGCGGAGACGATCAGTAGGAGATCTGGACGTTGATGAGGTTACCCTGAACGGTCACTGTGGAAGAATATGTCTTGCCGCCATAAGTACCCAGGACCGTCGTCCCGGGGGTGAAACTACCGGAGGAATACGCGTTCCAAAAAACGCCTTTGGCAAATTGATCGGCGCGGATCTGGTCCACCTGGGCCTGGGAGAAATCGCTTTGGGTCATGTGCTGGGAAAGAATGCTGACGCTCAAGATCATCATCACGATGACGATCATCAGGATAGTGACCAGGACCATCCCTGATTCATGATTTTGATTGTCGTTTAATTGACGGAACATGGCTTAACTGTTTCAAGGGTCATGATAACTCAAACAGCGCGGGCACAGGCACGGATCGCGCATCCAATAATCAAGATACACATGCCCGCAATAACGGCATTGACGGAAATACCCGGCGTCCCGGGTCCCGCGGTCCTGCTCCCCTCTCAAAGTATAGAACATCCAAACCCCCAGCACAATGGCCAAAGACAAAATCAACGCCACGGCAAAGATCGCGTTAAAATCCCAAATGAACATTATCGGGCCTTGTGGGGTTGATCAATATCACGCATACCAAGCCAGCCGGTGAAATAGGCCCCAGGGTAGGGGTCGGCCACGGCCCTTTCCAACGCCTTGTCCGCTGCCGCCGGGGCGCGCACTTCTTGTTCTTGCGCGGGCCATGAAGGTCCCGTGTAATAAAACCTGACGGACTCCCGCGGGTTGGGCACGGAAAAACCGACCCAGACGAACATCAGGACAAGAATGTGCGCGATCAGCGAAAGGACGATCATTTCTCCCGGGCCGCGATGATATGGACGCGGCCGGCGTTCAATCCCCGGCACAGGTCCAAAATATCCGCCACCCGCCCCAAAGAAGCCCTGCGGTCGACGCGGACAAAAATGACACCGGGAACGTCTCTTTGTCCGGCGAGGACCTTTTTAAGGTCATTGAGCGTGACAACCTTGCCGTCAAAGTACAAAACGTTCTCGGCGGTGATATCCACCGTAAAGCGGTTTTCTTCCGCAGTGCCGGACAAAAGACGCGGCATGCGGACCTCAATGCCCGAGGGGTTGGCAAAAAAAGAATAAAAGCCCGCCATCACAACGGCCAAAAGGCAAAAATTGACCAGCGCAAGGGCCACAACCGGATGCAGGGCAGGCACGCGCACATACCAGCGGTCAAACGTTCTCATCGCCATCGGCACCCCTCTGGGACTGCAATTCGGACAATTGCTGCAGGACATTGGCTGTTCGGGCGATGGCCGTTTCCACCTGTCCGGCGACCGCGTTGGTGCGAAACGCGCAAAAACTGTAAAAAGCAAAAGACACAACGGCGATGAAGAGCCCGGCGGCACTCGTCAACAACGCCTGCCAGACCGCCCCGGCCATGTCTCCGGCGGCCAATGGGCTTAAGGCGTTTGAACGCGCCTGCGCGGCCTGAAAAAGAACGACAAGGGCATTCACGGTGCCCAAAATCCCGACGAGCACAGCCGCGCTGGTCGTGAAGGACAAAATGCCCAAACGGCTGTAAAGGCCACGGGCCCGGCGGGCGAACGTTTCTTCCATCACCCCGATGATCATGTCGCGGGAAACGCCGAATTTCAATATCCCCGCTTTGAGGACCTCGCCCATCAGGTCCGGGGCGGACTCGCAGGACGCCATGGCTTCTTTGAGCGTCTTGTCCCGCAGAACATCCAGGACCTGTTTTTGCCTGACACCGAGGTCTTTGGCCAGACGGGCCAACTGGACCCATTGACGCAGTCCCGTTGCCAAAACCACGATGGACAATAAAAACAGCGGCCAGATCATGGGCCCTGCCTTGAACAACAATTGCCAGCCATTGGCGACGATAACGGTCATCTTTTCTCCTTCCTGGCGATCCAGTCCAAACGCTCCTGCGCGTAAGCCGACTCATCGGTTTTTAACTGGATGATCTTTTGGTAGGTGACTTTTGCGCCGGCCCAGTCCTGACGGTCCTCAAACACCCTGGCCACGCGCAAATACGCCTTGGTCCCCCATTCGCTTTCCCGGGGACTGTCCAAAGGGATCTTCAAATAATAGTCCACGGCTTTGTCGTCCTCACCCATCAGTTCACAGGTATCCGCCATGTTAAACAAAAACTCGGCGTTTGTCACCCGGCTTTTGCCCTGGGGACTCTTGAGCGCCCGCTCGTAGGTGCGCAGTTCTTCGGGATAATTTTGCGCGGCGCGATTAATCTGTCCCATTTTCAAATACGCATCGCGCGCGTAATCAGGCATGGTCGCGGCGATGTTGGCATAGGCGGCCAGGCCTTTGGGGGCGTCGAATTCCCGCGCGAATATGCCCGCGATCGCCAGCTTGATCTTCGAAGACAGGACCGGGTCCCGGGAAGTGACCGCCTTGTATTGGGCCAGCGCCAGATCATACGTGCCCTGCACTTCGTAGGCCTGACCCAGTTCATAATGAACCTGATCAATCGCCGGATTGTCGGGAAAACGGTCCATGATGGGTTTATAATATTCCACAGCCCCCGCATAATCCCCCTCTTTAAGATAATACTGGGCCAGCCACAACAGGGCCTCAAACTCGACGTCGGATTTCGGATATTTATAGATGATGATCTTGAAGCGCTTGACCGCTTCTTTGATCGACCCCAGTTCATACTGGCATTTGGCGATGCCGATATCGGAATTCTTCGCCACAATTTCTTCGTCGGGATAAAGCCGCAGGATCTTTTGGAAGACGCGCAAAGCGTCCTCCGGCTGCTTGAGGTTCAAATACGAAAGCGCCAGGATATAATTGGCCTCGGGCGCGAAATCGCTGGGCTGGGACAAATTCTTTAAAAAACTTTCCATCCGGTCGATAGCGGATTTCCAGCGCCCGCTTTTAAAATCAGCCACCCCCTGGTAATAATTCAATTCCCCTAAAAACTTGCTGTTGGGAAAATTGTTCCTCAGCGTGTTGAACGAGAGCACGGCACTGTCGAGGTGGTCGGATTTTAAAAGCGCGATGCCCTGGCGGTAAAGCGCATAATCGGAAAAATCCTGGTCGGGATAATCCCGCAGGACTTCATCGTACGCATGCACGGCCTCTTCCATTTTTCCGGCATCCTGCTGGGCATCGGCCAATTGCACCATGGCATTGGCTTTCGTCTGGGTCTTGGCCGCATCGGCGGCCAATGCCCGGAATATTTTGACCGCGGTATCCAGATCGCCTGTTTTGACGTACGCCCACGCCAGGCCCAGCTGGGCTTTTTCCCAAAGTTGGGCGTCGTCGGGGCGACGGGCATGGTCAACGACATATTTGAAATCCTCCAGCGCCTTGGGGAATTCCTTAAGCATAAAGTACGCGTTGGCGCGGCCCAGATACGAATCCAGCCGCGCGCTTAAAGACGCAAAATCCTTGATCAGTCCCGAATAGGCCTCGATGGCCTTGTCCCAGTCCCCTTCTTCATACGACAAATGCCCCGAAGCGACGATCAGATCTTCCTCGGAAAGCCCTTTGGTTTTGGCGAAATCGCGGCCCTCTTTCAATGATCTTTCCGCCGCTTCATAACGGCCCCTTTTGATATCGCACCACACCTTTCCGGTAAAACCCCTTAAAACAAGGACCGGGTCCTGGCCGGACTTCGCCGCCTGCTCATAGTACGGCATGGCCTGGTCGTATTTCTCGGAATAATAGTAAGCATCGGCGATGTTCAGCCGCACTTCCAGTGTGCGCTGCGATTGGGGATGGGCGGCCGCGTGTTGCTGGAACGTCTCCAGGGCCTTTGCATAATCCCCCTCGTTAAAAAAACTCTCCGCGACTTTGATCAGGGAATCCTCCGCCAATTGATGCTTGGGGAAACGCTGGATTAACTGATTGAAAATTTCCCGGGCCTTTGTATGATCTTTCCGGTCAAAATACGACCAACCCAGCGAATACAGGGCCTGCGGGATATAGGCGGAGTCCGGATAATGGCTGACTAAGTCCTGATAATGCCCCCGCGCCGACGGAACATCTTCCAGTTTCAAATACGTTTCAGCCATCCAAAAAAGCAGGGCATCCTTGTTTTCGGCCATGGGGTTAAGGGATTTGAACAGTTCCAGCGCTTGGGCGAACCGGTTTTTGAAATAATAATTTTGCCCCAGCAAAAATTTGGTCTGGTCGATCTTCCCCCCCTGGGGGAACTTGTCTAAGTATTGTTCCAGATAACGGATGGCGACATCGTGAAAACCGTCGTCATAGGCACGCTGGGCTGTGGCGAAGAGTTCCTGGTCCTCTGTCTGGGCAAAGACCACTGGAGTAAATATAAACA
>JACPXN010000070.1 GCA_016196515.1 Candidatus Omnitrophota bacterium
GTGGCCGAATTTTTTGGGCAGATCGCAGTGTCCGATGATATGAAAGAAGCCGGTTTTGGCGCTTTGGCGCAAAAGGGCGTAGTAATCGCGGTAGATTTGGTTGATGTCCTTTGTTTTCCATTCCTCGATGGTGTCCGGATTGTCCACGGCCCAGCCGTTGATAAAATGCACAGACCCGATGATGTAATCGTAGGGATAGCCGTCGATGATGGCCTTGGTCTTGGCTTCAAAACCGGGAATGAAATCCGCTTCCAGCGCCGTCTTGATGGTGATCTGGCCCGCGTATTTAGCGCGTACGGCCTCGATCATGCGATGGTAGAGGGGCAGTTCGTCGAGATCCATGGTGATGCCCGGCATGCGCTGGTGCACCATGGGCGCGTGGTCGGAGAAACCCATTTCCTTGAGGCCCGCCTTGAGCCCAAAGCCCACGTATTCTTCGGGGCTGCCGGCAGCATGCCCGCACAGCGGGGTGTGCATGTGATAATCGGCCCGGGGTAACATAAGCGTTGATTATAGCAGAGCTTTGTCAATTTACAATGGTAGACAGCGCCCGGCCGGTGTGTTATGATTGCCCCTTATGGATGAATTTTTCCGCAAAATGATCGAAGGCATCGGGGAAAACCCCAAGCGCGAAGGCCTGCTCAAGACGCCTCACCGCGCGGCGCGGGCCTTTGAATTCATGACCCAGGGGTACAAGACCGACATCAAGGAGATCGTCAATAACGCGATCTTCGCGTCCGATAATGACGAAATGGTCATCGTCAAGGACATTGAAATGTATTCCCTGTGCGAGCACCATATGCTGCCGTTTTTCGGCCTGGCCCATGTCGGTTATATCCCCAACGGCAAGATCATCGGTCTTTCCAAAATAGCCCGCATCGTGGACATGTATGCCCGCCGCCTGCAGGTGCAGGAAGATCTCACCAAAGAGATCGCGCAAACCCTGATGCGCGTCACCGGCGCTTCGGGCGTCGGGGTGGTCATTGAAGCCAAACATTTGTGCATGATGATGCGCGGGGTTGAAAAACAGAACTGCTCCATGAAAACATCCTGCATGCTGGGCGCGTTCCGTAAAGACGCTTCCACCCGCACGGAATTCTTAAGTTTGATCAAATGACCTTCAAAGGCACAGCTCTGGTGACCGGCGCGGCCAAACGTTTGGGCGCGGCCGTTGCTTTGCATTTGGCAAAGCAGGGGCATCACATCGCTTTGCATTATAACCGTTCTAAAGCCCAGGCCATGAAAACGGCACAGGCCATTTATAAAACAGGCGTACGCTGTGAATTGTTCGCGTGTGACTTGTCCGATGAAAAAGCCGTGTCAGGCCTTGTCGGCCAGGTCCATCAATCCATGCCGAACTTGAATCTCCTGGTCAACAGCGCTTCCATGTTCATCCCCGGCCGTTTCGGCCAGGACATGGGTTTATTTAAAACACACTGGGACATCAATTTTAAAGCGCCGTATGTCCTGTCCTGCTCTTTTGCCCGGCTGGTCAAAAAGGGACACATCATCAATTTTATTGATACCAACGTTGCCAAGAACGTCACCCGTTATGAGGATTACCTTTTGACCAAAAAGACCTTGTATGCGTTCACCAAAATGGCCGCGGCCGCGTGGGGGCCGCATGTCCGCGTCAACGGCATTTCCCCGGGCATGATCCTTTCGCCGGTCAATCATCCGGACGACCGTGTGCGGCGCGCGAAAAAGATCCCGCTGCAAAGGGTTGGGCATCCTAAATACATTGTGCAGACCCTGCAGTTCCTGCTGGACAACGATTATCTGACCGGCCAGATCATCGCCAATGACGGGGGAGAAGGGCTGATCTGATCATGGCCTTCATACGCATCAACGATCTTCGCCTGCGCGTCCTCATCGGCACCCACCCCTGGGAACGCAGGAACAAACAGGACCTCATCCTGAATTTGGCCATCTGCTACGATGCCTCCAAAGCGTCCAGGTCAGACCGGCTTAAGGATGCGCTGGATTACGAAGCCCTGGCCGATAGGGTGACCCGTGCGGCCCAACGTTCCCGGTACTATCTATTAGAGAAGTTGGCGGCCAGGGTGCTGGACGTAGTGTTTGCGGCCGGTCCCGGGGTCAGCGGCGCCTGGATACGTCTGGACAAGCCCCATGCCATCGGCGAGGCCCGTTCGGTGTCGTTCGAGCTTGCGCGTGCCTTGAAAAAATAAATTTTCCTTGCACCCGACACAGGCATTGGTAATATAGCCCTATGTTCAAAGATCAGGTGGTTTTAGTGACCGGATCCACCCGAGGCATCGGCAAAGAGATCGCCAAGGCCTTTGCCGGTCAGGGGGCGGCCGTCCTTGTGATCGGCCGTAACGCCCAACAGGCAGGCCAGGCGGCCGTTGAAATCATTGCAAACGGCGGTTTGGCAGACGGTTATGCCTGCGACGTAACGGATGCCGACAGCGTCCAAGAAACGGTCAATAAAATTCTTGACAAACATAAGCGCATTGATATATTAGTCAACAACGCCGGCATCACGCGTGACAATCTGCTCTTGAGGATCGACGAGTCCGATTGGGACGAGGTCATCAGGGTCAATCTCAAGGGCGTTTTTAATGTCACCAAGGTGGTTGCCAGGGCGATGCTCAAAGCCAAAAAGGGCAAGATCATCAGCATCGCTTCGGTCATTGGAATGACGGGCAACGCAGGACAGGCCAATTACGCGGCGAGCAAGGCCGGCATCATCGGTTTTTCCAAGTCCGTCGCCAAAGAATTGGCTTCCCGGGGCATCACGGTCAACGTCGTGGCGCCCGGGTACATCCTCACCGACATGACCGCCCGGCTTTCCCAGGAAGTCCAGGATGGCATCATGAAGGACATCCCCTTGCAGCATTTTGGCAGTCCCCGCGATGTGGCCGGCGTATGCATGTTTTTGGCCTCACCGGCGGCGGATTATATCACCGGCCAGACCATCGTCGTTGACGGCGGTTTGACGCTTTAAGAGGAACTTAAGCAGAAAACCAAGGAGGTTTCTCAATGGCAGCACAAGACAAGATCAAATCGATCATTGCCGAACAATTGGGTGTCAAACCGGAAGAGGTCACGGCCGGCGCGTCGTTCGTGGACGACCTCGGGGCGGATTCTCTGGACACCGTCGAACTGATTATGGCCCTGGAAGAGGAATTCAACATTGAGATCCCCGATGAGGACGCTGAAAAGATGAAGACGGTGGGGGACGCGATCAAATACATTGAAGAAAAAGCCAGCGTTTAAGTTTCGGTCCAGGCGTTCTTTGTTTTACCCTTGCCCCGGCTTTGAGGTCGGGGCAAAATTTTAATGAGCCCCGCAGATGCATAAAAAACGCGTGGTCGTCACCGGCATGGGGGTGCTTGCCCCGGTCGGCAGCGGCACAGAAAAGTTCTGGAAGGCATTGGTCGCCGGCAAAAGCGGCATACGCCCCATCACGCATTTCGACGCGTCCGCGTTCGATTCGCGCATCAACGGCGATGTCATCGACTATGACCCTTTGCAGCATTTTTCCACCAAGGATGCCCGTAATCTGTCGCGGTTCATCCAGTTCGGCGTGGTCGCGGCCAACGAGGCCATGGCGCATTCCAAACTGGAAATAAAGAACATGGACCCTTACCGCGTCGGGATCATCGTGGGTTCGGGCATCGGCAGCATGGCTTCGGCCGAGGAGGAACACGATAAATTTTTAGCCAAAGGCCCCAGCCGCATCACACCGTTCTTTATTCCCAAGATGATCATCAACGAGGCCGCGGGCCAGATCTCCATCAATTTGGGCGCCAGAGGCCATTGTTCAGCAGTGGCCACCGCCTGCTCAACAGGCAATAATTGCATCGGAGACGCTTTCCGCATGATCCAGCACGGGGAGGCCGACGCCATGATCACCGGCGGCACTGAAAGCGCCACGTCTGTTCTGGGCCTCGGCGGTTTTTGCGCTCTGAAAGCATTGTCCAAACACAATGACGAGCCCCAGAAAGCGAGCCGGCCTTTTGACTTGAACCGCGACGGTTTTGTCATGGCCGAGGGGGCGGGGATCGTTATTCTGGAAGAATGGGGATTCGCCAAAAAACGGGGGGTTTGCATTTTGGCCGAGGTGGCCGGTTACGGCTCCACCGCCGACGCGTATCACATCACCGCGCCGCATGAAGAGGGGGAGGGGGCGGTGAAGTCCATGGAATTTGCCATCAAGGACGCGGGATTGACCGTCAAGGACATTTCTTACATCAATGCCCACGGCACGTCGACGAAACTCAATGACCAGATCGAGACCCTGGCGATCAAGAAGGTCTTTAAGGACAGGGCCAAAAAAGTGCCGATCTCTTCGACCAAGTCCATGACCGGCCATTTGCTGGGCGCTGCCGGCGCCATTGAATTCATCGCCTGCGTCATGGCCATCCGCGACAATGTCGTGCCGCCCACCATCAACTATGAAACGCCGGATCCTGATTGTGATCTGGATTATGTGCCGAATGTATGCCGCAAGGTTGATGTCAAGGTGGCCATGTCCAACTCGCTCGGGTTTGGCGGCCATAATACCACCCTCGTCGTAAAACGGTTCAAAGAATAATATGAAAACATATCGAATAGCCGTTATCCCGGGCGACGGGACCGGGCCGGAGGTCATCCGCGAGGGCTTGAAAGTCCTGGATGCCGCCGGCCAAAAATACGGGTTTACGACCGACAAGACGTTTTTCGATTTCGGCGGCGCGCGTTATTTGAAGACGGGCAAGGTCCTGGAAGACCGGGACATCCTAGCGATCCAAAAATTCCAGGCGATCTATCTGGGCGCCATCGGCCATCCGGACGTTTCGCCTGGCATTCTGGAGACCGGCATCCTGTTGAAACTGCGTTTTGCGCTGGACCAGTACATCAATTTGCGTCCGGTCAAATTGTACAGCAAGGATTTCTGCCCCCTGAAGGGCAAAACACCGGCGGACATCGATTTTGTGGTGGTCCGCGAGAATTCCGAAGGCCTGTACAAGGGCATGGGCGAGTTCCGGAATAAAGGCGCCCAGGACGAGGTCGCCATCCAGATCTCTTACAACACGCGCAAAGGCGTTGAGCGCTGTGTGCGTTATGCGTTTGAATACACGCGCCGGCGCAACAAGGCCAAAAAATTGACCCTGTGCGGCAAGACCAACGTGTTGACCTATGCCTGGGACCTGTGGCAGCGCACCTTTAACGAGGTCGCCAAAGAATATCCCGACGTGAAGACCGATTACGCGCATGTGGATGCCGCGGCCATGTGGTTCGTGAAAAATCCGGAATGGTTCGACGTGATCGTCACGGACAATATGTTCGGCGACATCATCACCGATCTGGGCGCCATGGTCCAGGGCGGCATGGGCATCGCGGCCGGCGGCAATATCAACCCGCGGGGCGTTTCCATGTTCGAGCCCATCGGCGGCTCTGCGCCGAAATACACGGGCAAAAACGTCATCAACCCTCTGGCGGCGATCTGTGCGGCAAGCATGATGCTGGAAAATTTGGGAGAGGCCGAGGCGGCCCAAGCCATCGAAGACGCGGTCATCAAACTTGTGACAACGAAGGTCAAGTCTTTGGCGGCAGGCCAAATGGGGTATTCGACGAGCGAGATCGGGGACATGGCCGCGGGAGCATTCCGATGAAAAAATACAATGTCGCTATTTTGGGGATCCGCGGGGCCGTCGGGCAATGCATGTACCGCATTGTCAAAGAACGCAAATTTCCCGTCAATAAATTCACTTTGATCTCGCCCAGCGGCGCGGGCGGATCACTGGACGGCCATCAGTATGTGCCTTTGACCAAGGACGTGTTCAAAGGTGTGGACATTGTTTTGTCTTCGCCGGGCGCTGCGATCAGCAAGGTCTGGGTGCCGGTGGCGGTCAAGGCCGGGGCTGTGGTCATCGATAATACCTCGCAATTCCGCATGGACCCCGACGTGCCTTTGGTCGTGCCCGAGGTGAATCCAAAAGACATATTCAAGCACAAGGGCATTATCGCCAACCCCAATTGTTCCACCATACAAATGGTGGTGGCCTTAAAGCCCTTGCATGATTTCGCCAGGATCAAGCGCATCGTGGTTTCCACCTACCAGGCCGTGTCCGGCGCCGGGGCAGAGGCCGTGGAAGAACTGCGCGCCCAGCAAAGCGGCAACAAGGCCGTGAAAAAATTTCCGCATCCCATCGCGCATAATTTGATCCCGCAGATCGACGTCTTCACCGATAATTTTTACACCAGGGAAGAGATGAAGATGGTCAACGAGACCCAAAAGATCATGCATGACGCTTCCATCAAGGTCAGCGCCACTTGCGTGCGCGTGCCTGTTTTTAACAGCCACAGCGAATCGGTCAACATCGAGACCGCGGCAAAGATCACCCGTGCCAAGGCCATCGCGCTTTTAAGCAAGGCGCCGGGGGTCAAGGTGGTGGATGATGTCAAGACCTCCACTTATCCGCTTCCCATCCATGCCGACGGCAAGGACGAAACCTTTGTCGGGCGCATCCGCGAAGACGACACCGTTGCCAACGGCCTGAATTTGTGGGTCGTGTCGGACAATCTGCGCAAAGGGGCGGCCCTCAACGCCGTCCAGATCGCCGAAATCCTGATTAAGTAGACACCCACCGTAACCTTAATTATTTTTAATGCGTAATTTCAAATTGATCCTCGAATACGATGGGAGTGCCTTTCGCGGCTGGCAGGTTCAGGGCCGGGGCGTAAATCCCCGTTGGGGCCACGCCCCTTTACGGGGCGAACGCACCGTGCAGGGAGAACTTGAAAAGACCCTCGCCAAAGTTTTCAAGCAGGACATCTTTGTGCTCGCCTCCGGCCGCACGGACAGCGGGGTGCATGCCGGGGCCCAAGTGGCCAGTTTCAAGGCCGAAACACGCATGACTCCCGCGCAAATCCAGAAAGCCCTGAACGCGTCCTTACCGCCGGACATGGCCGTGCTCGAGGCCAAGAACGTCGGCGTCCATTTTCACGCGCGATACAGCGCCAAACGAAAAACCTACCGATATACGGTTTTAAACAGGGACCATCGTTCGGCGTTCTGGCGGGACAGGGCGTATTTTTATCCGCATCAACTTGACCTCCCGGCCATGCGCCGGGCGGCAAAACACCTCGTCGGCGAACATGATTTCAAATCGTTTGAGGCCCATGACCCTTTGCGGGCCCAACGCGACACGGTGCGCACGGTCAAGGCCTTGACCGTGATCAGGGAAGGGGATTTTATCCATATTGAGGTCACGGCCAACGGATTTTTGTACAAGATGGTGCGCAACATGGTCGGGACCCTGTTAGCGGTCGGCCGCGGCCGCATGAAGCCGGCACAGGTCAGGGCCCTTTTAAAGGCCAAAAATCGCCAGGTGGCGCCCGAAACCGCCCCGGCCCACGGGTTATGTCTCATGTCGGTGATCTATTGAAATAATTTGACTTTTGCGCAGGACATGTTATATTTTCAGTTCACTTAGTTATTAACGAAATCCCGCGGTTGGCGGGATAAATTCGCCCAGCAAACTTATGTTCGTAACGACGCTTTGGTCGGGGCTCCATAAGTTTGGGGCTCATTTATGAAAACGTATTTACCTAAAATCAGCGAGATCGGGAATCAATTTTTTATGATCGATGCCAAGGACAAGACCCTCGGCCATATCGCGGCCAAGGCCGCATCCATTTTGCGCGGCAAGCACAAACGCATCTATACCCCGTTTTTAGATACCGGGGACACGGTCATTATCATCAATGCCGACAAGGTCCACGTCACGGGCAA
>JACPXN010000067.1 GCA_016196515.1 Candidatus Omnitrophota bacterium
CGCGTCAGCGACCGCCAGGATTTCCAGTATCATTTCTATCTGATCGACAGCGGCGAGATCAACGCCTTCACCGTGCCGGGCGGCAATATCTATTTTTATGCGGGGCTTTTGCGCCGCCTGCCCTCGGACGACCAGGTCGCCTCGGTCCTCGCCCATGAGGTCGGTCATTGCGCGGCCAAACACACCGTCAAGAAATTCCAGGTCGCTTTGGGCTATAACGTCGCCCGCAATGTGCTGGTCAACATCCTTGCGTTAAAGGCGCCGGGGATCCAGTCCGTGGCGGCCTTAAGCGCGGATGCCGTCATGAACCTGGCCACTTCCGCCTACAGCCGCCGGGACGAATACGAGGCGGACCGTCTGGGAATTAAATATCTGTATTTGGCCGGTTTTGATTTAAATGGTATGATACAGGCGTTTGACATCCTGCAGGAGGCGACCAAGGGCGATCACATGCCTTTGATTCTTAGAACACATCCTTTTTTAAAGGACCGGATCGTGGCTGTGCGCAAAGAGATCGAGGCCGTGCAGAAAAAATATTGACGGGGTGCTTATGCGGCGCATCGGGATCGCGGCCAGCAAAATGGCCCGGGGCAGTTTGCCCAAATACAATGTTTTCGTCATCATGATCGCCTTTTTGTGTTCCTTGCTTTTGTTCTTTATCTGCGGGTTTGCCATTTTAGCGGCGCTGTTTTTGATTTCTTTGGTGTGCCGGCCGTTTTTGCCGCCGGAATTCAACGCTGTGTTGCCGGCGATCGTCCGGGTGTGTCTGGTCGCCCTGGCCGTTGTCATCGGGGTCCTTAACGTTTTGGCCGTGGTCAA
Organism: Candidatus Omnitrophota bacterium; assembly: GCA_016196515.1. Lineage (GTDB taxonomy): Bacteria > Omnitrophota > Gorgyraeia > Zapsychrales > Fredricksoniimonadaceae > JACPXN01. The sequence goes on from JACPXN010000067.1 coordinate 820, forward strand.
GAACATAAAAGTCAACAAATAGGAGTTATGCCGCCCCCTAAAGCCGCACATCCGTCCGCCCGGCAGTTGGAACGGGACTTGCTCGAATCCAGACAAATATTCAAGGTTGTCTTCGAACGTTCTCCCGCCGGCATCACCGTCACCGACCAGCACGAGCGCATCACGGCTTGGAATCCCATGGTCGAGAAGATGCTCGGCATGGACCGCAGGGACCTTTTGAACAAACCTGTCCAGGACCTGTATCCGCCCGACGAGTGGAAGCGCATGCGTGACCTGCAGATCCGCAAGCACGGCATGCTGGCCGACATCGCCACCAAGGTCATCCGCAAGGACGGGACCATGCTGGACGTCAACACTTCGATCGCTGTGCTCAAGGACAATGACGGCCATGTCGTGGGCGCCATCGGCATCATGCATGACATGACCCGCCAGAAAATGGTCGAAGAACAATTGATGCAGGCCAAACTTGCCGCGGAACAGGCCAACATCGCCAAGAGCGTGTTTTTGGCCAATATGTCCCATGAAGTGCGCACCCCCATGAACGCCATCATCGGGATGCTGGACCTGACATTGGACACCAAGCTCAACGATGAGCAAAAGGACAATCTGGAAGTGGCCAAGGATGCCGCGGACAATCTTTTAAGTTTGATCAATGATATTTTGGACCTTTCCCGGGCCGAAGCGGGCAAGATCGTCGTCGAAGAAATTGAGATCAACGCGCCGGATATCGTCAAGAACGTGGGCAAGGGGCTTTCGGTGCTGGCGCGCAATAAGGGCATTGACCTTGTGTGGAACGTTGACGCCGGCATCCCGCGGCAATTGGTCGGCGACCCGGTGCGTTTGAGGCAGGTTTTGGTCAATCTGGTCAATAATGCGATCAAATTCACCCACAAAGGCCAGGTGCAGATCAACGCTACAATGGAGTCTTTGACAGCCCATGACTGTGTCGTTAGGTTTGAGGTCATCGACCAGGGCATCGGGATCCCTAAAAAGAATTTGGCCACGATCTTCGACGTGTTCACCGAAGCGCACAACACCACGGCCCGCCGTTATGGAGGCACGGGACTGGGGCTGGCGATCTGCAAAAAGATCGTCGAAATGATGCGCGGGGCCATTTGGGTCGAAAGCACCGAGGGCAAGGGGAGCATGTTTTATTTCACCATCATTTTTGGCGTCAACCCCGATCTCATACGCCACCCCGCGCATGGTCAGGCGCACGGGCAGGCGGCTGCCCAGGACGGCCTTCCCGATGAGGTGAGGCATTTGCGCGTCCTTTTGGCGGAAGATAATGTGATCAATCAGCGCGTCGCGGTCAAGGTGCTGGAAAAATTCGGCTGGTCGGTGCACATCGCCAGTGACGGCCAGGAGGTCCTGGACATCCTCAACAAACAGGCCTTTGACGTCATTTTGATGGACGACCAGATGCCTCTGTTGACCGGAGTGGAAGCCGCCCAGGTCATACGCCGCGAAGAAAAACAGACAGGACATCACATCCCCATCATCGCCATGACCGCCAATGCCATGTCCGGCGACCGCGAGAAGTATCTGGCCGTCGGTATGGACGGCTATGTGTCCAAGCCCATTGACCGCCAAGCCCTGTATCAGGAGATCGTCCATCTCGTGACACAACGTTTGAAAGAATAGAAAGGATTAAAGATCCATGAGCGATGATGTGATCGACCTGCCGGAAGCCCTGGAGCGGGTCCAGGATGACAAGGGTTTTCTGGTGGAATTGCTGGACATTTTTCAGGAGGATTTTTTAAAAAAACGGGCCGTTTTGGCAGAGGCCCTGACAACCAAAGATATCATGAAGGTCAGGGAAGTCGTCCATTCCATGAAAGGTTCCTCGGGTAATATTTCAGCCAAACGCATGTACGCCACGTGCCTGGAGCTGGAAAAACTCGCCAAAATCGACAGCATCGACGGTATGCAGGATCTGGCCAGGAACATTGATGTCCAGTTCGCGGGCGTTCAGGCGTTCGCCGTCCAGCTCAAAAAAGAGTTGGGTGTATGAGCCAGACCCGCCCCGCCGTAGGCGGGGCCCGTGACCTTTGGCCGGCTTTGTCCCTTGTGCTCGTCGGTTGCCTCTTTTACGCTAATGCCGTTGCCCATCCGTTCGTTCACGATGACCTTGTTTTTATAGTCCGTAACCCCGCCATCAGCCGGCTCGACAATATCGCCGGTATTTTTTTGGGCCCTTCCGGCGCCGCCGGCATCAACACGTATTACCGTCCTGTCCTGGAATTGGTTGATCGTCTGGAATACCGGTTTTTCGGGCTCGATCCTAGCGGATATCACGCGTTCAATGTCCTCGTGCACGCGGCCAACGGCGTGCTTGTTTTTTTTCTTTTGTCCCGTCTGGGAGCCAGCCGCGCTTTGGCCTGGGGTTTGTCCGCGATCTTTCTTGTCCATCCGGCGCAAAGCGAGTCGGTGGCCTGCATTGCCGGCATATCCAATCTTGCGTCGGCATTTTTTATTTTGACATGCCTTTATTTTTACGCGTCCCGCCGCACTGTTTGGGCCATGGCCGCGTTTGTTTTCGGCCTGTTCACCAAAGAATCCACGGTGGTCCTTCCGCTTTTGTTGATCGTCATGGACCGTCTGTATATCGGCGGATCCATCGGCCGCACATGGACCCGCGCGGGACCGTTTGCGGCCCTCGCGTCTGTTTTTCTGGTCCTTCGTCAGTATTTAACGGGGGCGGATCTGGCTGGATCTGTTTTGGCCTCGCCGGGAGAATTGACCCTGCGCATCCTGGCCATTCCGCGCACCCTGCTGACTTATGGAAAGATCATCGCCTGGCCGGATGACCTGCATTATTACCGCAACACGGATATCCTGGCGCCCAATGCCTGGGCGTTCGCGCTCCTGGGGCTTATCATCCTGACGGGGTTTTGGTGGTTCAGGCGGCTGAATGCCAATGACAAAAGAACAGTTGTTTTTGGGGCCGGATGGTTCTTTTTGTTCTTGCTCCCTGTCCTCAATGTGGTCCCGCTTATTAATGAATATTCGTTCATCCTGACCGCCGAGCATTTCTTATACCTTCCCATCATCGGGGTTTTACTGATCGGTGCTGTTGTCCTGTCCCGTTGGACGGTCAGTTCGTCCGTACGCAAGGGCCTATTCGCTGTTGTTTTCGCGGCGTTTGGCGTTACCACCATCGGGCAGAACACTTTCTGGAAAGGGGAGGTGCCGCTGTTTGAGCGCATGGTCCGTTTTGAGCCGCGCTTCGGCCGCGGTCATATCCTTTTGGCCAAGGCGTATGATGCCGACCATCGTTACGATCTGGCCAAGCGCCATTACATGATCGCCCTGGACATCATGCAGGGTTACGCGGCCAGGGCGCGGGATACGACAGCCAGGGACGTTTATCTGGGTTTCATCAGGGACATTCAGATGGATCTGACGCGGCTGGAAAAATTTCACCTTTATGATGGTAATACTATATGAAATTCTGGTTGCATATAGTATTAATTCCTGTTAGGATTAAACCATGCTCAGGCATTATTGGTTAAAAAAAATCGAGGACGCTTGGAAGGAAAAATCCGTCGTTTGGATTTCAGGCGTCCGGCGTGTCGGCAAGACGTTTTTATGCCTGAGCCTTAAAGATGCGGTTTATTTTGATTGCGAACTCCCCAGTGTTCGCAGGATGATGGAAAGTCCGGAAGATTTTTTTGATGGGCTAAAGGGAAAACGGGTCATTCTTGATGAAATTCATCGTCTGGATGATCCATCAGAATTATTAAAGATCGCGGCTGACCATTACCCTGATATCCAAATCATTGCCACAGGTTCATCCACGCTGGGGGCGTCCACTAAATTCAAGGATACTTTGACAGGCCGCAAACGGGAGTTGTGGCTGTGCCCCATGATGATGAAAGACATGGAAGATTTCGGTGTCAAGGATTTAAAGCGCCGGTTTCTTAGAGGAGGACTACCGGCCTTTTTTTTAGCCAAGAACTTTCCAGAGAAAGGATTTCAAGAGTGGGTTGACGCCTATTGGGCCAAAGACATTCAAGAACTTTTTCGTCTGGAGCGCCGGCATTCTTTTCAGAAATTTTTTGAGCTTTTGATGGTGCAAAGCGGGGGGATGTTCGAGGCAAGCGCGTTTGCGACCCCATGCGAGGTGAGTCGTCCAACCATTTCGAATTATTTGAGCGTATTGGAAGCAACATACGTTGTTCACGTCATCAGGCCGTTTAGTACGCATCAGGCCGTGGAAATTGTGGCGGCCCCTAAAGTCTATGCTTTTGATACAGGTTTCTTTTGTTATTACCGCGGATGGGACCGGCTAAGGGAAGAGGACTTAGGGACATTATGGGAGCATTTCGTTTTAAATGAAATTCAAGGACATTTGCAGCACAGGGACGTTCGCTATTGGCGGGACAAACAGAAACATGAAATTGATTTTATTTTGACGCCCCGAGGCAAACCGCCTATTGCTATTGAATGCAAATGGAAGGCGGATCGGACAGAGGACAAGAATATTAAAGCATTTTTAGATCATTATCCGAAGGCGAAGGTTTTGATCGTTGCTCACGATCATAAGCGACCGTATTCCAGAAAAATAGAAAATAGAATCATCCAATATGTTTCCCTCGCGGATTGTATTGCCGCTTTGCATCTTGGTGATGGGCGATAAATAAAAAGGTTTAGACAATTCTATGTTTTGGATCGTTGCGATCAGTTTTGCGGTTTTAGTCGGCGTTGTATTGGCGATCTATGCCATTCCGTTGGATACCAGGGCGTCCAGAAAAAAAGAGAGACGGCCGGGGCCTCTCCAGGAAAATCCCAAGGACAAAGAATGGCAGGCCATTGCCCAACGCTGGGAAAAGCATAATCTCGGCCTGCAGGGCGACATTGAAAAAGTAAAAATGGAGCAAAAGAAGGCCCTGCAGGACATGGAGGGCCAGAAAGCCCGCAACCAGGAGCTCATTGAGAAATTGGCCCTGGAAAAAGGGTGGAGGGAAAAGGAGCAGGGGAACCTGGACAAGGCCAAGGCCCATGAGCGCCGCCTGAAGGAACAGATATTCCGCACCGAGGGGGACCTGGAAAAAGAACACACGGCCCGCCTGCACGCCGAGCGCGACCATCAGGAACTCAAGGTCAAAACCGAGGCCCTTTTGGAAGAAAAACGCCTGTTGTCCACCAAAGCCATGAGCCTGGAGACCACCGTCGAGCATTTGTCCAAAGAGATCAAAGACCTCAAGCGTTCCAATGAAAACTTAAGCCGCAAACGCGAGGACATCCAATGGGTGGCCAAGTCGGAGTTTGAAGAGGTCAAAAAACTTTTACTCGCCAAAGAGCAGGAGATCTCCCGGCTGAAAAATGCCCCCACTCCTTGACCTTCCCTATGTTTTTTTCCCGGCGTACGGACTGGCCGTTAGTCCCCAATGAACTTGCAGGCATCCTGCAGAACATGCGCGCGCAAGGCCAGGAGATCCTGGACTTGACCGAGTCCAATCCCACCCGGTGCGGTTTTAGTTATTCCCCGTCGGTATTGTCCGCGTTCAATGTTCCGGAGAATCTGACCTATGATCCGGCGTCCCAGGGGGCTCCCAAGGCCCGGCAGGCCGTGGCCGGATATTACGCGGCCAAGGGTTTGTCCGTCAACGCGGACGATATCATCCTCACCTCCAGCACGTCCGAGGCCTACGCGTTCCTTTTGCGGCTTTTATTGAACCCCGGGGAGAAAGCCCTGGTCCCGCGGCCCAGTTATCCGTTATTTTCGTTTTTACTGGAACTCAACGATGTTGCTTATGCCCAATATCCTTTAGTTTACGATGGGGTGTGGCGTCTGGACCAACAGGCCCTTCAAGACGCGGTGGATGAAAAGACCCGCGCCGTCATTTTGGTCAATCCCAATAATCCGACGGGGTCCTATGTCCAAAAGGATGAACTTGATTTCTTGAACGGCCTGTGCCTGAGGCATTCCCTGTCTTTGATCTCCGACGAGGTTTTTATGGATTATGCGTGGGGGCCGCGTGCGGGCGTGACTTTGATGGGAAACGCGTCCGTGCCGACCTTTGTGCTGGGCGGATTGTCCAAGGCATTGGGGTTACCGCAGATGAAAATGTCCTGGCTGGCCGCGTCCGGTCCGCGGGACACCGTCGCCGCGGCCATGGGGCGTCTGGAGATCATCGCGGACACGTTTTTGTCCGTCAATACGCCCGTGCAGAACGCCGCGGGCGTCTGGCTGGCTGGTGCCGGCGGTATTCAGGACCATCTGCTGCGCAGAGTGAAGGATAATGGACAATGGCTTAATGCCCATGTTCCCGCCGGCGTCAAAGTATTGTCCGCCCAGGGCGGCTGGTACGCGGTGCTGGCCATTGAGGGTCTTGCGGACGAGGAGTCCTTTGTCACCGGACTGCTCAAGGACGAACGCGTTTTGGTGCATCCCGGGTATTTCTTTGATTTCGAGGCGTCGGGATACGTTGTTGTGTCGCTTTTGCCGGCCGCGGAAATTTTTTGCCAGGCCGCCGGCCGTCTGTTAAGATATAAATGAGCACATAAGTTATGGAGTCCCGACCGAAGCATCAGGACGAACATAACTTATTTGTGCGAATTTATCCCGCGAAGCTGAACGCGAAAGCCTTTCAGCGAAGCGGGATTTCCAACGAGAGAAAGAGTTATGTCAAAAAGACCTGACTGGGACGAATATTTCATGAAACTGGCGATGCTCGCTTCCGAGCGCGCCACCTGCCCGCGCATGCATTGCGGGTGCGTCCTGGTCAAGACCAAGAACGTCATCGCCACCGGGTATAACGGGTCCATCCCCGGGGACGAACATTGCGACGACGCGGGGTGTTTGCTCGTGGATGACCATTGCGTGCGCACCGTGCATGCCGAGATGAACGCTCTGATCCAGGCGGCCAGGCGCGGCCACGCCGTCGAAGGGGCCGCTGCCTACATCACCAACATGCCCTGCACCACCTGCGCCAAGGCATTGATCACCGCCGGCGTCAAACGCGTCGTGGTCTTTTCCGATTACCATAAGACTATGGCCACGGAATTTTTTGCCAAGGCCGAGGTCGTCATTGACCGCGTTCCCATGCCGGGCAAAGTGATCGAGTATGACCTTAAAAATTATTCTTCCGCACGCTAGGAGACAAGCATGGCTATTAAAGTTTTGATCGCCGACGACGAAGAAGCCATCCTTGGGATCATGGCCAATAAAGTGGCCGCGCAGGGTTACGCGGTCACAACCGCCCGCGATGGCCAGGAAGCGTGGAACAAGATCGTTTCCGAGAATCCCGATGTGATCATCCTGGACATTGCCATGCCCAAAATGGACGGCTGGTCCCTCC
>JACPXN010000071.1 GCA_016196515.1 Candidatus Omnitrophota bacterium
ATGCTTTTGTCGGGAATCCAGACGGGGCTAATGATGGATCCCCGATTAAAACATTCCCTCCGGGCCTATGGCCCGATAGGGCCAGAGGCGGGGGTGACAGTTTTGGGATAGGTTCTAAACTTACATTTTAGCTAGCGATTCTTCTTTGCGCGGACTGACTCCCAGCAGGGGTAATGGGCCTGGGGGATTTCGGTCATAGCAATTCTTCTATTTTTTTCAACGCTTCCCCGATGGGCCAAACCTGGATTTTGTCAAAATACAGCCGTTGGCGGCCGCCATAAAACAAATATCCTTTGGCCATGGGGTAATCTTTCAAAAATGCCTTTAACCCGGACAAATGCCTGTTGGAGACATTGGCTGTTCTTTTGACTTCAATCGCTTTTAATCCGCGAGGGCCGTATAAAACAAAATCCACCTCTTGCTGGTCCGCCGTGCGCCAAAAATAGATCTTATACTGCCAATGAAAATAATCATTCAGCGCCCTGAGTTCCTGAAGAACCAGGGTCTCCGCGGCAACCCCCTGCGCTTCCTGCGGGGCATCCAAAAGCCCTTGCGGCCTTATGGTGGAAAAGACCCCCGCGTCAAAGAAATAAAACTTGGGGTGAGAAACCATCCTCCGCCTCGCTTTTTTTGTAAAGACGGGCACCCTGTACGCGATCATTAGATCTTCCAGGATGGAAAAATAATTCTCGACCACTTTCCGTTCCACCGAACACTCCCGGGCGACTTCAGAAATATTCAAAATATTTCCTTGAGAAAAACTGGCCGCCTCTAAAAAACGGGCAAAGGCGCTCAAATTACGGGTGAGCCCCTCCTGCTTGATCTCTTCCTCCAAATAAACACGCACATACCCATTCAAATAATCCTGCGGCTTGCTCCTGATATAAGCGCCCGGCAAATGGCCATACGTTAAAGAGTGTTTCAGATCAAAATCCCCTCCCAGCTCCTTGACAGTCAACGGGTATAGCGTGTGCATCAAGGCCCTTCCCCCCAATAAATTGACTCCCTTTCGCCTTAACTTCCGCGCGCTTGACCCGGTCAAAACAAACTTGTATTTTTTTGCCTCGATCAGGCGATGGACTTCATGCAAAAGGTCCGGGGCCCGCTGTATCTCATCAATGACCACCCACCCACCATAGAGGGCCGGGATCATGTCTTCCAGTTTTTGGGGATCAGCCAATAATTGATTAAACACCCTCGCTTGAAGAAGATCGAGATAGATCGCCCCGGCGAACTGATTTCTGACCCAGGTCGTTTTTCCTGTGCCGCGCGGGCCAAACAAAAAGAAACTTTGATCATGGGGAGGGGATATTATTCTGGAATACATACTTCCATTCTACAGGTATTCTTGGAATTATCAATACCAAAATCAAGATTTCATCTTGGCCAAAAGGGCCTGGGGGATTTCGTCGGGGAAATCAATGACGGTGACGCCTGAATCTTTGAGCATCTGCATCTTGGCCTCGGCCGTGCTGTCGCCCGAGGAAATGATGGCGCCGGCATGGCCCATGCGCTTGCCCGCGGGCGCGGTGCGGCCGGCGATGAAGGCCACCACCGGCTTGGTGACATGGTCTTTGATGAACTGGGCCGCGGTTTGTTCGTCCCCGCCGCCGATCTCGCCGACCATGACGATGGCGCTGGTGTCCGGGTCTTCCTGGAACATCTTGAGCGCCTCCACGAAACGCATGCCGATGATGGGGTCTCCCCCTAAGCCGACACAGGTGCTCTGGCCCATGTCATGGGCGGACAGGTTGAAAACAACCTCATAGGTCAGGGTGCCGCTGCGCGACACGACCCCGACATGGCCCGGCTTGTGGATGTGCCCGGGCATAATGCCGATCTTGCATTTTCCCGGCGAGATCAGCCCGGGGCAGTTGGGGCCGATCAACCGCGAACGGCTGGGGCCCAAGGCCTTTTTGACCTCCACCATGTCTAAGACCGGGATCCCTTCCGTAATGCAAATGATCAAGTCAATGCCCGCGGCAATGTCCTCAAGCATGGCGTCCTTGGCGAATTTGGCCGGCACGTAGATGACCGCGGCATCACAGCCCGTCTTATTTTTGGCCTCTTGAACGGAATTAAAAACCGGAATACCTTGCACGTCCTGGCCGCCTTTGCCCGGGGTCACGCCCCCGACGACCTTGGTGGCGTATTCCAGCATTTGTTTGGCATGGAAAGAACCGTCACGGCCGGTGATGCCCTGGACAATGACCTTCGTATTTTGGTCGATCAAAATGGGCATAATTTATTTTGCCAATTTTACCGCTTCGGTGACCGCCTGACGCATGGATGTAAATGGCGTTAGCCCTGATTTGCTCAAAATTTCTTTGGCTTCGCGCTCATTGGTGCCGGTCAGGCGCACGACCAAAGGCACGGGGATCTTGATCCGGCGGCGCGCGGCCAAAATGCCGTTGGCGATGTCGTCACAGCGGGTGATACCGCCGAAAATATTCATGAGGATGACCTTGACGTCTTTGTTGCGCAAAATGATCCTAAACGCGCTCAAGACCTTTTCGGGATTGGAACTGCCGCCAACGTCCAGGAAATTGGCCGGCTGTCCGCCCAGGAGTTTGATGGCGTCCATGGTGCCCATGGCCAGGCCCGCGCCGTTGACGATGCACCCCACGTTGCCTTCCAGTTTAACGAAACTCAAGCCCTCTTCCTTGGCTTCCATCTCGTCGGCATCGTCGTATTGGAGATCACGCAAGCCACGGATCTTTTCCTGGCGGAAAAGCGCGTTGTCGTCAATGATGATCTTGGCGTCCGCGGCCATCCAGTTGCCCTCTCTGTTGATGACAAACGGGTTGATCTCCGCCAGCGAGCAGTCCTTTTCAAAGAAAAGTTTCAGGAGCCGGGCGATGATCACGGTGGCGCTTTGTTGCAGGCGGACGTCGGAAAACAATTGCGCCGCAACCAGGGCCCAGCGGGATTCATCCAGGGTCTTTTGCCCCTGCACATAAAATTTCAATATCTTCTCGGGAGCGGTCCTGGCGGTCTCTTCAATATCCACCCCGCCGTCAGCCGAAGCAATGATGACCACGTCGCCCCTGACATTGTCGATGGTCACCGCGACATAATACTCTTTTTTGATATCAATGGCTTTGGCCACCAGCAGACGGTCAACCCTATATCCCTTGATGGTCAAATTTTTAATGCGGTTAAATTCCTCAATGAGGCACAACCCGAACGGCCGGCGGGCACTATCGCGTGTCTGAGACCGAAATCGACCGCCTGCTCGCGCCCAAGGGACCGCGTGCAAGGAAAAGTGCCAGGTCGCAGCGGCCACGCGGACCGATCGTCGCGCTCAGCGGCCGCAATCAGCTCCGCGGCGTCGTTGACGAAGTGCGCACGGAGGGGTTGCTGGCGCAGGTACGGCTGAGAATCGGCGACCAGATGCTGACAGCCGTGATCACGCGTGATGCCGTCGACGAGCTGCGGCTCAAACGGGGCGACACCGCCATGGCCATCGTCAAGGCCACCGAAGTGATGATTGCGAAGGAGGCGAAATGAATCGGCCCGCTGCGCGTCATTGCGCCGGCTCACAAGCACCACGCTCGGTGGGCGCGGCAGGTCACGGCGCTGAAGATCTTTCGTGGGCGAGCTGACGTGGCGGTCTGGCAGTTCCGGCGTGGCGACGATGTAAGATAGCTTGGCTCGCAAGATG
>JACPXN010000072.1 GCA_016196515.1 Candidatus Omnitrophota bacterium
AAAGGCCGGGGCCTCTTCCTTATCGATGACGATGATACGGCTGGAGAGCTTGCGGGTTTTAAGCGCGTGGGCCGTTGTCAGGCCGATGATGCCAGCACCGATGATGAAAAAATCGTATTTAGGCATAAATGGACTTGAATGATCCCACAAAAATCGTTAACATATTTGTCATTCCCGAATGCTTCTGTCGGGAATCCAGAAACTAATGCACTGGATGCCCGATAAAACATTCGGGCATGACAGCCAAATATGGACGATCCCAATCATCCCTACGTCATGACCCTCAAGCCGGGCCGTTACGTCTGGTGCGCCTGCGGGCGGTCGCAAAAACAGCCGTTCTGCGACGGGTCGCACTCCTCCACCAATATGAGGCCGATGTTTGTGGAGATCACAGAAGAAAAACAGGTGGCCTGGTGCGGTTGTAAAACCAGCGGCAATAAACCGTTTTGCGACGGCAGTCACAAAAAACTCGCGGCCTGAATCATTTGCGCAAAAGGAAGATCGCGGCGTACGCGAAAAGGTTGCGCGCAAAGAACACTTCTTGGCCGGCCCCGATGGCCCTCTCCCGCTGGACAATGATCCCCCGCTCCGCGCAAAACTGACGGAAGTCCTTGATGCTCAAAAAACGCAGGTTCGGCGTGTTGTACCACTTGTAGGGCAAACCCTTGGTCACCGGGACCTTGCCCAGAAAAAAGATCTGCAGGCGCGCCGAGATATGGCAGAAATTCGGGATGCCGACGATGACCTTTTTCCCGACGCGCAGGGCCTCCCGGATGACTTTCTCGGGATTTAAGATCTCCTGCAGGCTTTCATTGAGAATGACATAATCAAAACGCTGGTCCCCGTAATCCTCCAGGCCAGAGTCAATGTCCCCGTGTGATACCGTGACCCCATGCTCGATGCATTTGTAAATGGCTTTCTCGTCGATCTCAATGCCTGTGGCGCGGCAATGCCGGCGCTTCATGAGCAAGGACAAAAGTTCACCGTCCCCGCAGCCTAAGTCCAGCACATGGCTGTCGGGCTCGATCATTTCTAAAATGAGTTTATGGTCAGGACGCAGGGTTTCCATCAAAGAGGCAAATTCCCCAGAAAACTTTTGACCAATTTTGACTGGCCTTCGATCTCCACCAAAAACGAATCATGGCCGTAATTGGTGTCTATTTCGATAAAAGACACATCCAGATGGTTGGCTTTCATGGCCTTGACCATCTCCTTGCTTTGATACGACGGGTACAGCCAGTCCGACGTGAACGTGATGATCAGGAATTTAGCGGCCGCGTTCTTGAACGCCTGCTGCAGGTCTGAATCCTCGGCGATGTCAAAATAATCCAGCGCCTTGGAAATGTACAGATAACTGTTGGCGTCAAAACGCTGGACGAAATTGTCGCTGCGGTATTTGAGGTAACTTTCCACTTCAAAGTCATGCGAGAAATCGTAGCCGAGTTTTTCTTTCCCTTTGAGTTTACGCCCGAATTTCTCGTCCATGGACCGCTCGCTCATGTAGGTGATGTGGCCGATCATGCGCGAAACCGCTAGGCCCCGTCCCGGGACGGACTTGCCGTAATAATCGCCCCCCTGCCAGTCCGGGTCGGACATGATGGCCTGGCGCGCCACCTCGTGCAAGGCGATCTGCTGGGCGGTGTGGCGGTAATTGGTGGCGATCAAAATGGCCGAGCGCACGGTGTCCGGGTAAAGCAAAGACCATTTCAGGGCCTGCAGGCCTCCCATGGACCCGCCGGTCACACAGAGCAATTGCCTGATGCCCAGATGGTCAATGAGCCGCTTCTGGGCCGCCACCATGTCTTCAATGGTCACGACGGGAAAACTCAAACCGTAGGGCTTGTTGGTGGCGGGATTGATGGACGCCGGGCCCGTGCTTCCCTTGCATCCGCCGATGACATTGGCGCAAATGACAAAATACCTGGCCGTGTCAAAGGCCTTGGCCGGCCCGATCATCGGGTCCCACCAGCCGGGGTTTTGGACGTCCTGATGCACCCCTGCCGCGTGGGCGTCGCCGGTCAAAGCGTGAAAAACAAGGATGGCATTGCTCTTGGCGGCGTTGAGCTGTCCATAGGTCTCATAGGCCAGGGTGATGGGCCCGAGCTTGAGCCCGCTTTTAAGGACGAGTTCATCCGGCGGATGACCGAACGTAAAATATTGGGGTTCGACGAACGGGTCGTTCATTGAGGTTGGGCGTAACGGAACATCGCCTCAATGCTTTTGAGGGCGCGTAGGCGGATATCCTCGTGGAAAACGACGCGGTCTTTGGGCAGCGGGTTTTTGAGGACCCGCAGGATGTCCTGGAGGGTGTTGGACTTCATGTATTTGCACAGGGTGCAGCTGCCGACCAGTTTTTTGTCGGGGAATTCCGACTGCAGGCGGCTGGACAGGCCGCATTCGGTGAGCATCAAAAATTCTTTGGTCTCGGTTTCGCGCATGAACCCGAGCATCTGCTCGGTGCTGCCCACGAAATCGGAATTGTCCACCACCGCGGCATTGCATTCGGGATGGCTGACGATCTTGGCCTTGGGGTATTCCAGGCGGATCTTCAAAATGTCCTCAATGTTGTAGGTCTCGTGCACGTAGCAGGTGCCGCTGTAAAAATGGATGTCCTTTTTGATGCCGCGGCGTTCCATGGCGTTCTTGAGGTTCTGGCCCATGAACTTGTCCGGCAGGAAATAAATTTTGTCATTGGCGATGTTTTCCACGATCTTATAAACGTTGGCCGACGTGACGCAGACATCGCATTCGGCCTTGACCTCGGCGGTGGTATTGATGTAGCAGACGAACGTATAGTCCGGATATTGTTTGCGCAGATCGCGGACTTGGGAGGCGTTGATGGAATCCGCCAGCGTGCATCCGTCCAAGGGGGCCGGGATCAAGACCTCTTTTTCAGGGTTCAGGATCTTGGCTGTCTCGCCCATGAACCGCACCGCGGTAAAGACAATGGTCGAGGCCTTGGTGGTCATGGCATTGCGGCTCAATTTGTAGGAATCTCCGACGAAATCGCTGACCCCGTAAATGATCTCGGGGCTGATATAGGAATGCGCCAGAATGACGGCGTTCTTCTCTTCCTTAAGTTCATTAATTTCATTGATGATGGGGGTCAGTTCTTCGCATTTCTTGAGCGAATAATGGCACACGGTCCCCCCGACCTTAATGTTCTTAAGTTTTTCGTAAAGGTCCTCGGCTGTCAGGTGTGTTTTGAGCATATGTTGAAAATGAACTATATACCTAAACGCGTTAATTTGCAAAAACTATCCTATTGCGATTATACTCCGAAAGGTCCGCCGCGTAAAGCGTGGGGTGTGGCATGGGTGATGCGGACCTTAAGCATGTCCCCTACCTTATACGGACGGCCTGCCCCGCCGATAGGCGGGGCGGGCAGGATAACGAGTTTATTGCCGTCTGTCCGGCCCTGGCATTCATCACAGGACCTGGCTGTGGCCAGGGATTCGACCAGGACCGTATGGGTTTCGCCGACATGGGCGAGGTTCTTTTCGTAAGAAATCTGCTTTTGAAGATCGGTCAGGCGCATGATGCGTTTGGTTTTAACGGCCTCGGGCACATCGTCGGGGTATTTTTTGGAAGCAATGGTGCCTTTGCGCTCGGAATACTTGAACGTGAACGCCGAATCAAAACGCACTTCGCGCATGACGCTCAACGTGTCTTCAAATTCCGCGTCGGTTTCCGTGGGGAAACCCACAATGACA
>JACPXN010000068.1 GCA_016196515.1 Candidatus Omnitrophota bacterium
CGGCGCTCGGCGATATCCATGTTCGCCAAGATCTTCACGCGGGAAATGATCGCCGACTGGAGATGTTTGGGGGGCGAGGGTTCTTCATGCAGAACGCCGTCCACCCGGAAACGAATGGAGAGCTTGTTGTCCTCGGGCTCGATATGGATGTCGCTGGCGCCTTCCTGGACGGCCTTGAGGACCAACAGATTGACGAGTTTGATGACCACCGGCTCCTGCACCACGGCCTCCAGTTTTTTCAGGTCTATCTCTTTGCCGGTGTCGGACCCCAATTTTTGCTTGTCCATCGTTTTGATCAATTCCTCGATGGATCCTTTGGCCCCATAATGCTCTGCCAGCGCCTTTTTGATCTCCGTTTCCGTCGCGACGGCCGGCTCGATGATCAGATTTGTCTTGGTCCCCACTTCGTCCAGAGCGTAAATATTCCACGGGTCGACCATGGCACAGGTGAGCCGGTTCCCGATCTTGACCACGGGGATAAGCTCGTGCTTTTTGGCGAGCCCGTCGGGCACAAGCTCGATGACTTTGGGGTCAATGAGACAGTTCGAAAGCTCTATCCTCGGGATCCCGAGTTTCGTGCTCAAAAAAGAGACCAGATCCTCTTCGGCGACAAGGCCCATCTTCACCAGGACTTTACGGAGGCGGGACCCCGTGCGTTTTTCCTCTTCCTGGGCGCGCTTCAGCTCTTCGCGGGTGATGATCCCTTCCTCGACGAGACTTTCGCCTAACGGCTTCTTTTGTTTGGCCATTTCAATCCTTCAAAAGTTCGCGCATTTTACCCAAAAGCGCCTGCGCCTCAAAGGGCTTGGTGATGTAGGCGTCAGCGCCGGCTTCCCGGCCCAGCTCTTTGTCGGTGTCCTGGGCGCGGGCGGTGAACATGATGATCGGGATCTTATGATAACGGGCATCGGCCTTGAGAAGCGCGCACACTTTATAACCGTCCATCTTGGGCAACATGAGATCCAGGAGAATGAGAGATGAGATGGGGTTGTTCTTTTCGCGCCTTGTCCAGCGCGTCTTGCCCGTCGTAGGAAGCGATCACTTCGTAATCGTTCGCCTCCAGTCTCAGGGTCAGCATGTTCACGAGTTCGACTTCGTCATCCACCACCAAAATTCTTTTCTTAGCGTTGGCCATCTTTAAGTCTCCTGTCCTTTGTACCGGCCGGACAAACGCAGGATCGCCGTGATGTCCTGCACTTCTTTGTTCAAGTCGCTGGTCTTGGCGATATAGCCGGCCGCGCCCAGCGCTTTGGCTCTTCTAAAATTTTCCTCGCTGGAGTAAGCCGTGATCATGAAAACCGGCAGGGTTTTATTTTTTTTTCTTATATTTTCAAGCACATCGATCCCGTGCATTTTCGGCATCATGATGTCCAATAAAACCGCGTCCACCGGATCGCCCTCAAGCCGCTCGAGGGCCTCTCGGCCGTCGCGGGCGAGCACCACCTCGTAACCGTTCGCCTCCAGGCGGATCTTGATAAGCTCGAGAAAATTGGGCTCGTCGTCCACCACGAGGATCTTTTTTTTGCCCTGCGCCATGTCCCCTCCTTTACGCCCGCCCCCGCAGGCCGTCTTCCTTGGCCTTATGGATCAACCCCGCCGCGTCCTCGGCGTCCTCCGGAAAAGTGGCGCACCCAAAAAGGAACTGGATCTTGTCCGACAAGGCGTGCTGGACCAAGTAGTTCTCGACGATCTTATGCATGCGCGCCTTGACCCTCAGCGCGCTGTCTTTATTGCAGTCCGTCAACACCACGGCCAGCTCCCCGCCGTCCTGAAAGGTGTCGTCTCCCGTCTGGCGCAGACTTCCTTTCAGCATGTTCGAAACGTCCTGAAACACTTCCTGCAACTTCGCCGCGGGGAATTGTTTGGTGAGCCGCTCATAATCCGACGCCATCCCCATCACGAGAGAAGTCCAGGATTCGTTCTTGGCGGCGAGCTTTATCCCGTAAGAAACCGAATCCTTGAGCAGTCTTTCTTTCACATATTTCGGAAGCGTGAAAGTAAAATGCGTCCCTTTTCCGAGCGTGCTTTCAACCCAGATCTTCCCGTTGTGAAGTTCCACCAGGCCTTTGGCGATGACAAGCCCCAGGCCCGTTCCCTGCTCGCCGCCTCCGGGCGAGCGCCCGAACTGCTGAAATTTCGTGAAAACGCGCGGCAGGTCCTCCTTCGAAAATCCGACGCCGGTGTCGATGACCGAACATTCGAGTTCTTCATCGTCCTCGCTCAAAGCCACCTCGACATAACCCTGGTCGGTGAATCGTATCGCGTTGGCCACGAGATTCGTCAAGACCTGGACGATCTTGTCGCCGTCGACATAGACCTCGATATTTTTTTTCGGGGCGAACACCTTGAGAAGGACCCCTTTTTCCTTGGCCCTCGGCTCAAAAGAACTCACGACCTGCTGCACCAAGTCGACCATGTTGAATAGCCCTTTCTTAAGCTCAACGCGGCCGGCCTCGATCTTTGAGATATCCAGGAGACTGTCGATGATCCTGGCCAGGCGATCGATGTTGTCCCTTGAGGTGAGAAGGATCTTCTGCTGCCGGACGTTGATCGGGCCCGGCACCTTATCCAGCACGAGACTGATGCCTTCCTTGGTGATGGAAAGCGGCGTCCTCAATTCATGGGACACCGTGCTGATAAACTCATCCTTCAGCCGCTCGAGCTGACGGCGCTTGGTGACCTCCGCCCCGAAAAGTAAATACCACAAATGCTCCTCGCCGTCCTCCTGGATAGGGATAAGCGTAAGCCCCACAAATCCCTTTTCCCCGTCAGGCCGCTGATAGAGCACGTCATCCAACTGGACAGATACGTTCTTACGCCGGCATTCGGAGAGCCCCGTCTCTATTTTGGACATATCCCACTGAATGCCGCAGTGGGCCAGCGGCTGGCCCATGACTTCCGACGCGGAAATGCGAAAGGTGGACTCGGCCACGGAGTTCCAGTAGTTGATACAGGCCTTGGGGGTCACCCCGATGAGAATGGAGGTGATGGAGGATAAGAGAAGCTCTGTCTGCCGGTGGGCCTGGCGTATCGCCTCATCGGCGCGGCGGCGGTCGGTGATATCGTGAAAAAAAATCAGGCGGGCGGGCCGGCCCTGCCATTGAATTTCGGCGGTTCGCATCTCGGCGATGCGCGGCTCGCCTCCTCTCAAAACAACATGGACTTCCGTGATTTTACCGGGCCCGACCGGCAACCCAAGCGTCTGGCCCACAAGCCCCTCGACCCTTCGGCCCGAGATGGCTTCGAGAGCGGTGTTTACAAACCGCACCACCCCTTCTCGGTCCACGACGACCACTCCATCGGCGGCCTGGTTGATGATGGTATAAAAATCATCGGACAGCACCGGTGGTTTCACGTTGTTCTTGTCTTGCGCGGCCAT
>JACPXN010000069.1 GCA_016196515.1 Candidatus Omnitrophota bacterium
ATGTCCTTCAAATATTCTTGGGCCACCGAAACGGTCACCGGATGGTCGAACCGCCCCTCCTCAACCAAAGGCACAAAGAGCGGGCAGGCCTTGCTGGTGACCGTGATGCGCCCGTCAAGCTCGAGGATCTTGCTGACATAGCGCCCGCTTTTGATCGTGCTTTGAGTGGCAATAATACCAACTTTTTTGTTCCTTGTCGATACGGCCGCTTTGCGCACACCGGGCTCGATGACTCCGACGATGGGCACGGAAAATTTCCTTTGAATGGTCTCCAGGGCCAAACTGGAGGCGGTATTGCAGGCCACCACCACCATCTTGACCTCGTATTTCAAAAGGATGGTGACGATCTGGGTCGAGAAACGGATGATGGTTTCTTTGGACTTGTTGCCGTAAGGCACATGCGCGGTGTCCCCGAAATACACCACCCGTTCATTAGGCAGGGCGTGGGTGATCTCCTTGACCACGGTCAGGCCGCCGAGACCGGAATCAAAGACACCAATGGGAGCGTCGGATCTAAAGGGCTGTGGCATAATCAATGATGCTGCGGGTGATGGCTTCGGCCATGCGCTGGCGGTATCCGCCGGAATTCAGTTTTTGTTCTTCCTGGGCGTTGGTCAAAAACCCCGTTTCGACCAGGACCGCCGGGGTGACGGTGTTGCGCACGACAAAAAACCGGGAGGCCCTTGCCCCGCGGTTGGGAGCGCCCACATCACGCGAAACGCCGCCGGCGATCTCTTCGGCGAGTTTGCGGGATTCATAGATCTTATGGTCATACATCATCTGCGCGACGATGCCGGCCAACAGCGGCGAATATTCCATATTCAAATTTTTGGCAAAGGCCTTTTCATTCATCCGGCGCTGGTCCTCATCTAAGTCTTTCTTGTCGACGGTCCTGACGTAATAGGCCTCCACCCCTCTGGTCTTGGCCGACGGATTGGAGTTGGCATGAATGCTGACGAAAAGGTCGACCTCCGGCCGGGACGCGACAGCGGTGCGCTCGGCGAGCGACACAAATTCATCGCGGGCGCGTGTCATGATGACCTTGAAACCGGCCCCTTCCAGCAGACCCCTCAATCGTTTGGCGATGTCGAGGACCACATTTTTCTCTTTGGTACCGGTGACAGAGGCACCCGGATCTTTGCCGCCATGACCCGGATCGATCACGATGGTGCGGATCTTAGACACCGACATGTCGGCGATCAGTCCCCTGCGTCCCGGCGTCCCTCCAAAAGGTGCCAGGACCCTGGACTCGAAATCCTCCGGTACGTAAATAATGCCCTGCCGGCGGCGCAAAGGCGCGCTTAAGATGACCTTTTCCTTGCCGACCAGGACCACGGGACTTCCGACGAGCGCCTTGGCCATGGCCCCTTTGTATTCCAGCAGGACCACCTGTGTTACACCGTCGAATTGCCAGGCCACGTTATAACGGTCGCACACACTGTTCAATGATATTCCCGGCAATGGCGCGCTCACGGGCAACGGCACAGTGGCGCAGCCGCTGACGAACAACATCAGACACAAACCTGCGGTCGCCTTTAAAAGACGGACTGTCATTGGGTTTGAGGAGGCGGTGGTGGTTGTTGCGCGGCAACGGCCTCGACGCGCGGGATCAGAAAGATCACGGTTTCGGTCTTCTGCATCCAGCGGCCCTGGTTACGGAAAACCAGACCGACCAAAGGCAGGTTGCCCAAAATGGGGAATTTATGCGTTTTAGTGATCTCGGTTTCTTCCGTCAGTCCGCCGAGGACAATGACCGTATTGTCCTTGACCGCGGCCTGGGTATGGGTCTTTAAGGTCAGCGCCACCGGCGGTTTGCCCCCGTCTTTGAAGATCACCCCGATGGTCGGGTCGATCGTGATCGACGGGCCCGCGTTGGCCGAAGAGGCGAAACGCAGCCCAAGCCGCACCGTCTGCTCCTTGCCTTCGCCCAAACTCAAAGTGGCGGCCAGGGGTTCATCCACCGTCAGGTGCACGCTGTCCTGCGGGATCTGCGACATTTTTCCGACGGTGTCCAAAGCGTCCAGCAAGACCGCGTAATCCTCGGCTGAAACGGTGCCGGCGCTCAAATGATATCTTTTATCCATCCAGAAGGAATTGTCCTCTTTCTTTAAGGGGAGCATGTGGAAATCCGAAACAATGGCCTCCCAGTCCACCCCGTCGCGGTGTTCGTCATTGAGCACGATCTGGACGACGTTGATGTCCAGGGCCAGGCCCTCCGGCGGTCCTTGCTGGGCAAAAATAGCCGGGGAGTCAAAAACGGTCAAAAACAAGAAAAAAAATATGCGCAACATGGTCATTGTCATTGTCGTACAAATTCACGGGATGGTCAAGAATTTAACCTCTTAAAAATTTAAAATTGCGCATTTTGCAATTTTAACCCTGCGAAGCCTCCAAACGAAAGTTTTGAGGCGAAGCATGGGTTATTCAAAATTAGTTTGGATGGCAGGCACAGGAACCGCCGCAGGCCCCGCTTTTGGCGGGGCGGGGGCTGGCAGGAGCGCCTTTCGGCGAGGCAAGGGCAGCAGGTTTGTCCGTTTTCGATTCAGCGGGCGCCTTTTTCCTGTAGTCGGTCGC
>JACPXN010000065.1 GCA_016196515.1 Candidatus Omnitrophota bacterium
CATGTCGAGACCAAAATTCATGTGCATGCTCTCGTCTCTCAGGATGTACTGGATCTGCTCGCAGGCGCCAACGAGACGGTTTTGCCGGTTGAACGACAAAAGCATCACGAAACCGCTGTAGAAAAAGATCCCCTCCATGATCGCGTAATACCCGATCAGGTTGTCCAGGAGGCGCCGGCGGCCCTCATCGCTTTGTGTCTCGAAGTTCGGTTTCAGGATATCTTCGGTCAACTTCATCTGAAACTCGTCCTTATCATAAATACTGGAGATCTCCCGGTACATGTTGAACACTTCGCCGTCATCCATCGACAGCGATTCGATGATGTACTGGTAGGCGTGGATATGGATGGCCTCCTCAAAGGCCTGTCTCAGAAGGTACTGGCGGCACTCGGGGTTGTCGATGAAGCGGTACACCGCAAGAACCACGTTATTGGCGACGATCGTGTCGGCGGTCGAGAAAAAGCCCAGATTCCGCTTGATGACGCGGCGCTCGTCTTCGGTGAAGCCGTCCGGGGATTTCCACTGCTCGATATCGCGCTGCATGGAGATCTCCTGCGGCATCCAGTGATTCGCGCAGGCGTCCAGGTAATACTGCCACGCCCATTTGTATTTGATGGGCACGAGCTGGTTCACATCCACCATGCGGTCGTTATTGATGATCCTTTTTTTGTCGACGGATACGCGATCTTTGGTCATTCTCAAGGCTTCTGACATGGCCGCCCTCCTTATTTTAAGTGGATGTTACTGACAGGCCTCGCAATTTTCTTTGTTGATGAGACTGCACTGCTCTTTGGAAAGCGCCGAAGGGTCGACCAGCTTTTCTTCCTTGGATTTCTGGCCGATCGAGTTCCCGTACCTGTTCGCGTCGAGCGTGCTCTTTTCAATGCGCGTCGCCCCAAGAGACCGGAGATAATAGGTGGTCTTGAGGCCGCGTTCCCAGCCGAACATGTACATGTCGTTCAATTTTTTCCCGTTGGGCTGGGCCTGGTAGAGGTTCAGGGATTGGCCCATATCGATCCACTTTTGCCGGCGGCTGGCGGATTCGATCACCCACTCATAGTCCACCTCGAAAACCGTGGGATACTTCATCTTGATCTCTTGAGGCACGCGCCCGATCTCCTGGACGCTGCCGTCAAAATACTTCAGATCATCGATCATCTCTTTGTCCCACAGCCCCAATTTTTTCAAGTCCTCGACGAGAAACTCATTGGGCACGGTGAACTCCCCGGAAAGATTGCTTTTGACGAAGATGTTCTTGTACGTGGGCTCTATCGAGGAGCCCACGCCCACGATGTTCGCGATGGTCGCGGTCGGAGCGATCGCCATCACGTTGCTGTTCCGGATGCCGTATTTCTTGAGCGCTTCACGCACCGGCGCCCAATCCATGCGGCTTGACCGGTCCACTTTCAAGAAGCCCCCCCGCTCTTTTTCCAGGAGATCGACCGTGTCCATCGGCAAAAGGCCGCGGCTCCACTTGGACCCGGCATAGCTCGAGTAGGCCCCGCGCTCTTTGGCTAATTCGATCGACCCGAAAATGGCGTAGTAAGACACCGCTTCCATGCTCCGGTCGGCGAACTCCACCGCCTGAGGCGACGCGTAACTCATATTTTGAACGTACAGCGCGTCTTGGAATCCCATGATCCCGAGACCCACCGGACGGTGTCTCAGGTTGGAGTTTCTGGCCTCCGCCGTCGGATAGAAGTTGATATCGATCACGTTGTCCAGCATGCGCACCGCGGTCGTGACGGTTTCTTTCAGCAGATCGTGATCGAGCCCCCGGGACGTCGTGTGAGCCGCCAAGTTGACCGACCCCAGATTACAGACGGCCGTCTCTTCCTTGGAAGTGTTGAGAAGGATCTCCGTGCAGAGATTGGAGCTGTGCACCACCCCCGTGTGATCCTGGGGGGAACGGACGTTGGAAGGGTCTTTCCAGGTGATCCAAGGATGGCCGGTTTCGAAGAGCATGGTGAGCATTTTTCTCCAAAGCTGGACCGCCGACACCACCTTGAACTTGCGGACCTTGCCCTCTTTGGCCATGGCCTCGTATTCTTCATAACGCCGCTCAAAGGCCTGGCCGTAGAGGTGATGCAGGTCCAGGGCCTCACTCGGGCTGAAAAGCGTCCAGTCCTTGTCGGCCTTCACGCGCTTCATAAAAAGATCCGGGATCCAGTTCGCCGTATGCATGTCGTGCGTGCGGCGGCGGTCATCCCCCGTATTTTTCCTGAGCTCCAGAAATTCCTCGATGTCCATATGCCACGTCTCAAGATAAGCGCAGGTGGCCCCCTGGCGCTTGCCGCCTTGGTTCACCGCCACCGCCGTGTCATTGGCCACTTTAAGGAACGGGATGACGCCCTGGCTTTTGCCGTTGGTCCCCTTGATCCGCGAACCCATGGCGCGGACGTTCGTCCAGTCGTTCCCAAGGCCGCCGCTCCATTTGGACAACATCGCGTTGTCCTGGATGCATTTGAAGATATGAAAAAGATCGTCCCCCACCGTCGTGAGAAAGCACGAGGAAAGCTGGGAATGCATCGAGCCGGAATTAAAAAGCGTCGGCGTCGAGGAGATAAAGCGAAAAGAGGATAAGAGGTTATAAAACTCCACCGCCTTTTCGTTCCGGTGCTCTCCCTCGGACTTGGCCAGACCCATCGCGACCCGCATCCAAAATACCTGAGGGATCTCAAGACGGCGCTCTTCCCAATGAATAAAGTAGCGGTCGTACAATGTTTGAAGACCCATGTACTTAAAGAGAAGGTCCCGCTCGGGCGCGAGCTGCCCGCCGAGATACTCCAGATCAAAGCCCAGGAGTTCCGGGTTCAAAAGCTCAAGTTCCACCGCTTTTTTGACGTAGCGGCCAAGGTACCCCGGGTACTCCGCCTTCACCTGGTCAAAACTCACCGGCTCCCCAAAGGCCTCGCGGTAGGACTCCAAAAGCAGAAGCCGCGCGGCGACAAAACTGTAGTTGGGTTCCACCTCGATGAAGGACCTCGCCGCCATGATATCCGACAAGGCCATCTGTTTTTCGGTAATATCGTTGTAATAGTTTTTGAGACTCTCTTTGAGAATTTTCTCGGCGGAGACCTCGGCCAGTCCCTCACAGCAGGACTGAATCTGGAAACGCAGCTCTTCCACATCGAGCGGCTTGCTTTGTCCGTCCGAGGTTTTGATCATTATTTTTTTCGCCCAGTCCAGGGACACTTCCTGAGAGACCCCCTTGGCCTGCCGTTCTTTGCGGCGTATCTCGCGGTAAACAATGAAGCGTTTGGCGACCTCGTAATAACCCGAGGTCATGAGGGTTTTTTCGACGATGTCCTGGATCTCCTCGATATGGACCGACGCGCCTTGAGGCCACGACGAGCGGATCTCCGTGACGACTTTCTCGGACAATTTTCTCGCTTGCCCAAGCTCCGATTCGGTCAATTCTTGCTTGGCGGCGGCGCGGAAGGCCTTGGCGATAGCGCTGGTGATCTTCTCGGGCTTGAAGGAGACGACCTTTCCGTCGCGCTTGACGGTTTTGTATAACTCAAAGATCGCACGGCGTGCCGTGTGCTGGCGCCGGTAGTCGCCGTAACGCTCGGCGATCTCCCGGAAACCATTCTCCTGAAGCTGACGCACCACCTCGTCCTGGATCTCCTCCACCGCCAAAGTGTCTTTCTTGGCCGCGCGCTCCTTCAAAACCTCGGTCACGCACTGAGTGACTTTGGCGACTTGGGCGCTGATGTCGGAATTGAGGTCGGCCTCACGGGGGATCTGGTGCGCTTCCTTAAAAGCATTTCCGATGGCTTGGGCGATGCGAGAAAGATTGAACGCGACGAGCTGGCCGTTCCTCTTCTGAACCTTGATTTCCTTACTGCCCGTGGACGTTTGCGGCATGAGAACGAGCTCCTCTTTTCGACCCTCGTTTAACGAAACTTGCCTGTCTAAACTGGAGAAATAAGCCAAAAAACCATAACACTACATATCGTTGGGTACAACGTCAAATACACAATGGCTAGTATAATACAACGCTAACCGTTGTCAAGAAACTTTATGCTTTTTAGAGAAATTTTCCCTAAAAAAATAGAGAATGAGGAACCGGAGAAAGCGGCACGTATCCGAAAAAGGCCGTATTTGACTTTTTTCCCCTCCGTAAACGGAACGAACCGGGATCGAGGCGATCCGAAAACCTGCCTTCGCGGCCTCAAGCAGCATCTCCGACTCGATCTCAAAACGACGGCTCCTGAGCGCGACCTCTGTCAACACCTCCCGCTTCAAAGCCCGGTAACCACACTGGCTATCGGGTATGGTTTGACCGGCGAGCTTCGAAATAACCCAGGACATCAGCCGATTGGTCAGGCGCCGCTCCCAGGGCATCCCCTCGGGGTTCTGCATGCGATTGCCCACGACCACGTCCGCCGCGGGTGAATTCATCGCCTCCAAAAACCGGTCCAGCTCTTGCGGATCATGCTGGCCGTCTCCATCCATGATCACCAAAACGGGATGGTCTTTCCCGAGAAAATAGTCAAATCCGCGGGTGAGTGTGGCGCCCTTTCCATGATTGACCGGAGAGGTCAGGACCTCCGCGCCAAAACGGCGCGCCTCTTCGGCGGTGTCGTCCGATGAGCCGTCATCAACCACGAGGACGCTGTACCCGTGGTCACGGATCGCGCTCACCACGGACCCGATCCTCTGGGATTCGTTGAAAGTCGGGATGAGAACCACGAGGTCGGATTTATTCATGCCGGCAAGTTCGGAGTTTCCCAATAAGGCCGAAAAACAAACCACTGCGTCGGGCACTGTTTTATCCTCTGCTCGAGCCGCGTCGCGAAGCTTTGAACGGTGCCGCGCTCATCCAAGGCGGCGAGCGGCGGCTCGATGTCCAAAAAGTAACGGGCGCTGTCTTTCATCACAAAGAAACAAGGGAGGATCTCGGCGCCGGTCGCGCGCCGAAAACGGGCGATCCCGGCGGGGAAATTAACCTCTCTTCCCAAAAAAAGAACAGGGACGGTTCTGCCCGTAAAGGCCCTGTCGGCGTTCAAAACAAGTATTTTGTTTTCCTTAAGAACGTTATAGCACTTTCTTAAAGAGTTTCCTAAATAAATAACGTCAAGACCGTTCTTTTGCCGTCGGCGCTGGAACAATTTCTCGATCTTTGGGTCACCGTGCCTAAGCGCGACCCCGGTGACCGGAAAACCAAGCTTCGCCAGCACCATTCCCCCGAGTTCCCAATTTCCCACGTGCGCCGAAGCCAGGATCACTCCCTTTTTTCCAGCCAAGGCCCGCTCCAAAAAAGGCAGTCCACGGATCTCCACGTGGTTTTGAATGAATTTTTTGGAAAGCCGCCGCGAGTAAAAAAGGTCCAGAAAATAACGGGCAAAGTTGGCGATGAGCTCCGACGCCTCTCCACCGGCCGCTTCCAAATTACCCCGGAGAGCCGCTCGGTCTTTGGCGAAAAAAAACCGATGGTACGCCCAGGCCAGCGCGCGCGACAAAAAAATCGAGACGCTTCGGGGCAGGGTCCTGACCAAACCCTCGCCCACCGCGTAGTATAGGTAACGGGGTTTCACGCCGCGAGATCCCTGGCGGCGATCCACCGGGCGATCTCAAGCGCCGCATGGGGCTTGGCCAAACGGGCCATGTTTTTTTTCATGAGATCGATCTTGGCGGGCATTCTCAAAAGCTGCGCCACGTAGAGTGACAACTCCTCCGAAGACCTGGCCTCGAGCGCCGCGCGGTTCCGTAAAAGATAAGCCGCATTCTTGGATTCCTGTCCCGGAAGCGAGTCTACGAAAATGATCGGCAGCCGAAGACTGAGCGCCTCGGACATGGTCAGACCTCCCGGTTTTGAAACGAGGACGGAGGCGCTACTCATGAGCTTCACGGTGTCTTTGAGGTAGGGGTGAACGGACAATTTTTTTCTTGTCTTTTTTTTCAGGCGGTCAAGGCGCCGGGAAAGCCGTTCATTTTTACCCGCGGCGACGACGATCTCAAAATCCCCCTCGGTCCCGTCAAGAGCCAGCACGTTCTTTTCGATGGAACCCAATCCCTCGCTCCCCCCCATCAACAATATCACGGGCTTGGGCGCGGCGGGTGTTGGGTCTATCTTTGAAAATTCCGGATCGATGGGGATCCCGCTCACCGTGATACGGTCTTCGGGGATGCCGTCCTCGTGCAATTTTTCCTTCGCCTCCGGATTCGCCACAAAATACCGGTCCACGTTCTCGAGCGCCCAATAGGAATGCGGCAAAAAATCGGTCAACACCCCGTAAAGCGGCACGGGGTATGAAAAGGTGGTTTTAAAATCCGACACG
>JACPXN010000066.1 GCA_016196515.1 Candidatus Omnitrophota bacterium
ATTAAGGCCCGTCAGGACAAGGACGGCCTCAAGATCACCGGGACCATGACCACAAAAAATACGGACATCCGTATGGGCGCTCAAACAGTGCGCGGGAACTTCACCCTGAAACCGCTCGTCATCCAAATGAAGGATGAGCGCCGCATTGAAATGCTGGCGGACATCAAGGCGGACAATGCCGCCATGGTCCTTGACGCACAAAAGTCCTTGACCGGCAACATCACCCTGAACGTCGGGGCCTATTATCCCCTGAAAGACCCGCAAGCCCTGACCTATGCCGGGCACGTCAGCGTGGCCGATGGCCAGGCCAACGGTTTCCCCTTCGCGCCGTTGAAGAACATAAAGCTCGATGCCGCATTCAAAACCGATGAACTGAACGTCAAAAGCCTCACCCTTCAAGTATTGGATACCGACATCCAAACAACGGGAACAGTGTTGAATTTCAAGGCTCCTGTCCTGAACATCCAGGCGGGATCGGACAAGATCGACCTTGCCAAACTTAAAAGCGTGTTCCCCCGGATCATGGACCAATACGGACTTGAGGTCAGCGGGACAGCGTCGTTCCAGGTGCAATATGAGGGCCTTGCCGCGGACCCCTCAAGCGCGAAGATCAAGGCCACGGCCGAACTTGCCGATGTGAACGTGACCAGCAAAACATTCAACCAGAGCATCACAGGCGTCTTTGGACACCTTGATGGCGCCCCCAACGCGTTGACATGGAATAATTTCACCGGAACTTATCTGGGCAAGGCCTACACGTTGACCGGAAGCCTTAATGATTTCAAAAATCCCGTCATTAAAACCACACTCGACGGAGCGGACGTGCAGTTGAAAGCCGATCTCCGCAAAAACGGAGACACCCTCACCATCAATGAACTGACCGGAAAATATCTGAACATCGCCTTTGGAGCCACCGGCAGTGCCGCCCTGCCGCCGGCCGGTCCGCCGGTCCTGGACATCAACACCAAGATGACTTTTCGCTTGGAAGACATTGTCTCCTTCTTACCCGCGGAACAAAAAAAGAACGTCGAGGCGCTTAAACCATCCGGCACTGTCAGTGTCAACGCGGCCATCAAAGGCCCGGTACCGGACTGGAAACATTGGACCACCGACGCCGTCCTTCAAAGCGCGTCCGTTTCCATTTTGGGGTACACGGCCAATGACCTTAACATCACCGTCGGCCAGCGCGAAGGAACGATCAGCAACCTGGTGGTGGACGCCAATGTTTACGACGGAAAACTCCATGCCGTGGGTTCTGGCGACCTGAACGGCGCGGGCATCCCTTTTGATCTGGCTTTAAATATCGACGGGCTGGACCTGCATAAACTTAAAGCCGACATCCCCAGCCTCAAGGCCGAAGAGATCAACGGCAAGTTTTACATGACCATGTTGTCCAAGGGAACGCTGTCTGACATCAAAGACCTGGAGGGCAAAGGGTCTTTGGCCATCCGGGAAGGTTTCTTGACGGAATTCAAGCTATTCAAAGGGCTTTTGGACGTCCTCAACGAAGCCCTGCGCCTGGGCCAGTTGATGATCACCGACGTGGAGGGTAATTTTCTGGTCAAGGACCGGAAGATCACGACGGACAATCTGCGCATGAAAAGCCCGACCATCGTGCTGCTGGGCCAGGGGTGGGTGGATTTCGACCAGAACTGTGATTTGACGATCGCGGTGGACATGACCAGCGGAATAGTGCCGCCCATCGCGGAAGACGTGCTTCGGACCTTGAGCGTGCATGTCTACGACAAAATATCCAACCCGAAATTCGACAGAAAGATCTCCGTCCCCAAGGTCATCAACACCATCCTCAAATCGATCTTTGAATGACGCCCTTGATCTTCGCCAGCGCCCGCGCGCGGTGGGATATCTTTGCTTTTAAGGACGGTGATAATTCCCCAAAGGTCTTGCCGTAACGTTTTAAAAGAAAAACCGGGTCAAACCCGAACCCATTGGTGCCGCGCTCTTCTGTAGTGATATACCCGCCGCATGTCCCCTGCGCAACGCTGATCTCATCACCCTTGTCATCGACAAGGGCAACAACGCAACGGTAACGCGCCCGACGTTTGGACATCGGCATACCTTGAAGCATTTTAAATAATTTGCGGTTTCTCTCTTTTTCACTGGCCCCCTTGCCCGCAAACCGCGAGGAATAGATCCCCGGCGCATGACCCAGCACCGCGATCTCTATGCCGGAATCGTCGGCAATGGTCATTGTCCCGGTGGCACGGGCGACGGCCATAGCTTTTTTTAACGCATTGGCCTCATAGGTTGCTCCGTCCTCAATCACGTCGGGGATCTTGGGATAGTCCAGCAGGGATGTGACCTTGACGGGCAGGTCAGCCAACAATTCCCTGATCTCATGGACCTTGCCCTTGTTGCGGGATGCGACGATCAATTCTTTCATGAAGGTAGATGGGTACCTTTATGTATATTCCGCGGTCACGGTCGTGGCGATGCCCCCGCGCGGGTTCATCACGACCTCTATTTTCATCCAGCGCGGACGGCAGGCCCTGACACAATCGTCCAAAAGTTTGTTGGCCAGATGCTCGTGAAATATCCCCACATTGCGGTACGCGACGCAGTGAAGTTTCAGGGACTTCAGTTCCAGGCAGGTCTTGGCGGGTTTATAACTGATGTTGACGGTGGCGAAATCCGGCAGACCTGTCTTGGGGCAGATACAGGTGAATTCCTGGATGCTTAAGTTCACGACGTAATCGCGGTCGGGATACTGATTGTCCCACACCTCGATGGCCGGGGTCTTCATTTTGCGGATGTTCTTTTGCAGGCCTTCGTAGGAACTTTTCATTTACCGTAGTTTCATGAATTTGTGGATCTGGGGCAGTATTCTAACATCGCTCAAAATTTTTGCACACTCTTTTGCCAGGCCTTCGCATTTGACCACAACTCCTTGTTTCATTTCAAAATAATTAGGTTGCAAAATAAACGGGATATGCGCATCGACGCTGGATACTAATTGGGCGGCCTGCCGCACGTCGGAAACGTCCGTATCATTGGTGATGACCGTCTTGATGAACACCTCTTTGCATCGGGCGATGCGCAAAAAATCCCTGTGTTCCTGCCAGAACGGTTTTTCTTTCGTTG
>JACPXN010000073.1 GCA_016196515.1 Candidatus Omnitrophota bacterium
GCGCGGTCCACGATGGACTTCCCTTCCTTCCAGACATTGTCCAGGATCTGATCGCGGGAATACACGCGCCCCGGCGAACGGGACAGGAATTCCAGGATATCGAACTCAATGGCCGTCAACGCCACGGTCCTGCCGGCATAAATGACCTTGTGTTTGGGGATGTCCAAGGCCAGGTCCCCGTATTGCCGGTCCTGGGGCCCAACAGCCGCGGAAGATGAAGCGCCCCTGCGCAAGATAGCCTTGACGCGCGCCGTCAGGACCTTGGGACTGAAGGGCTTGGTCATATAGTCGTCCGCCCCCATCTGCAGGCCGACGACCACGTCGCTTTCTTCGCCTTTGGCGGTCAACATGACAACAGGGATGTCCTTGGTCCTGTCCTCGCTTTTAAGCAAACGGCAGATCTCCATACCGTCGGTCCCGGGAAGCATGAGGTCCAAAATGATCAAATCCGGCTTGCGCTTGAGCGCGTGATCAAAGACCTCCCCGCCTTCAAACAGCGCGGAAACGTCATACCCTTCGCGTTCCAGATTATAACGGACCAGTTCGCTGATGTCGCGGTCGTCTTCAACGATCAGGATCTTTTTCTTGGCCATAGGGGATATTATACGATTTTATAATAAAAAACTGTATTTATTCCTCATCGATCCCTTCCGAGATCAATTTGCCCGGTTGTTTAGAAAGTAAATGATGGGGGAAAAAGGCAAAATTAGCCATCAGTGTCGGAATAACGGCGCTGCCAATGACCGTTGCCACCAAAAAAGAATACTGATCTTGATCCACTATGCCATGCGACAGCCCATATAACGATGAGATTGTTCCGAACGTTAATCCTGTTGACATCATCAGAGTATAATACCACCTCTCGGATCTTTGCTTACGAAAAGCGCTGATCACAGGGTAAAGCCCAAAGATCTTTGAGATGATTTTCCCAGAAAAAAGTATTAAAAATATCACGGGCGCGCTGATCAAGACCGGCACTGAAACCAATGATCCGGCCCTGATAAAATAAAATGGTGTCAGGAACCCTACCGTTAAGGTACGCAGCCTTCTGATCCAATGATGTTCTTGAGTTGCAAACTCAGCCAAAAGGATGCCTGCTATATAGGCGGGCAAAACCGCCTCGCTTCCCGACCATGTTGCCAAAGCCCCTAAACCGAAAAGTACAAAAATGACCCACTTGACACGGATAGCGGCTGTTTTATTTCCATACTTCCTATGTAGAAATGATGTGATATATGGGAAAAGACCAAGAACGAGCAACCTTATGACGACAAAAACCACTGTTTTGTAAGTAAATGGTGCGAACAATAGCCCAAGCGCTATTACAGTGCCTAAGTCATTAACAAAACATGACCCTAATATTCCTTTACCAAATTCCGTCTTATTAAAGCCCGTCTCTAACATCACCGCGTACACAACGGCCATAGAGGTTGTAGAAAGAGCGACCCCCGCCAACCAACTTGCCCGCATATCCCAATGCAGGAAAAAATGCGCGAAAGCAGTACACCCAAGAAAGGGGGCTAAAAATCCCACCAACCCCACAACACCGACCTCTATCCATTTAGTACGAATAACTTTTGGATCAAGCTCGGCGCCAGCCAAAAAAGTAAGCATGACAGCCCCGCTGGAAGCCAGAAAACGAAGCCATTCCAAATTACTCCCAAAAACGCTGGGGCCGTAAAAATGATTTGTCACTGTGGCCGCGAGGATCCCTGCACATATTTCTACAAGCGCTATGGAAATTCTTAAATGATTGGCAACAATGGCGGAAATAACGGCCAATCCTAACCATAATGAAGCAATAGTATAAATATTTTCCATATCCTGATCCTTTCTTTAATAAAAAAACTCCTACAATCCCGGCAAGGAATCGTGGGAGTCATCGCTGAATGACCGTCAACCCTGAACTAGCAGACCTGGCTGCGGATGGACTTAAAAAATAATTTGTCCTTGGGGTGGGTCAACAGCGCTTCCACCTCGTCGGGATGCACCCAGCGGACTTCGGGGTGATGGGCATGGACGGGCTTTAAACGTTCCTCATCGGTGGTGAACAAAAACATGTGGATCGTCTTGAATTCCCCCGTGTCTTCCCTGGAGCCGACACCCATCCTGTAACGGCTGTACGAACCAAGGTCTTTGACATGGGTCAAACGCCGGATGCCGGTTTCTTCCTCGATCTCGCGGATGGCCGCCTGCAATTGGCCTTCCCCGGGATCAATATGGCCTTTGGGCAAAGACCAGGATGTGCCATGCTGGCTGACGACCAGCACGCGGCCTTTTTTATTCACCACCACCCCGCCGGCGGATTCGGTTTTATAGGTCATATCTGGATAATACGGCACGCAGGGAGCACGAGGATGTTCGCGAATATCTGGGGAGGACAAGTGCCTAAATTTTCACGACGTTAACGGCCTGCTCACCTTTGGGGCCCTGTTGAATGTCGAACTCAACAGCCTGGCCTTCTTCCAAAGTACGATAGCCGTCGGTCTTGATGGCGGTGTGATGCACGAAAACGTCTTTTCCGTTCTCGGGCGTGATGAAACCATATCCTTTTTGATTATTGAACCATTTCACTTTACCTTTTGCCATTGCGCACTTCCTCCTGTTTATTCTATTGCAAATTCGATAACGTGCATGCCGCTAGACGAGCGGTAGGCCTTTTATTGCTGAAAAGGTCCCTGTTCGGCCGCGCTGGGATTGGCAACTTCAGACGCTGAATTCAAATGCGCGGACAAAAGTCTCCATGTTTTCGGGCCCACCTTGCCGTCCGCTTTCAGGCCGTTCTGGGACTGGAAGGCCTCAATGGCTTTCTTGGTCTTCGGGCCGAGATCACCGTCCACCTTACCCGCGTAAAAACCGGAATTTTTAAGGGCTTGCTGGATCTGTCTGGTCGTTGGTTTACCGGAAGCGGTTGCCTCCATCTCGCCGGCCGCAGCTGTCGGGGCCATTTCGGCATTTTCAACGATCACAGGAACATCCGCACCCATATCGCTTATGGAAACCACGTTCTCGGAAGCCACCCCGTTGAGCGCTTCCAGAGACGCGGACTCATTTTTCTTCTTACCGCAACCCGCCAGGACCGATAACGCAAAGACCGCCGCGACCAGCAAAACAAATTTTTTCATACCGTTTCCTTTTATTGATTTTGTTTAAAAAAAATTTTTACCGCCTAATCTTTATATTAACGCGAATTATCCCGATGTCAATTTTTCTTCATAAAAACTATTCAACATAATTCAGGTCTTTGCCGTGTGTTTCCGCGAGTCCCCTCAAGGCCCAAAACGCGACGAGAACACAAACCCCAGCAACCACAAACGCGCCCTGGATGATGCCGTATTGCGCTTTCAGGGCCTGAAAGCATAGGGTCAACGGGACCACGGAACCCCGCACAAAATTGGGCACCGTGGTGGCCACGGTCGAACGGATATTGGTGCCGAACTGCTCGGCGGCAATGGTGACGAATACCGCCCAATAGCCGCTGGCAAAACCAAGCGCCAGACAAACCGCGTAAAAAGTGACAAGCTGTGGTGCCGGATTGAAAAGATAGACGAGCATGAACAGGGCATTCAGGCCCATAAAAACAGCCACCACTTTCTTGCGGCTTTGGAAAATCTGTGACAATGAACCGCTGACAAAACCGCCCAGGGCTAAACCGATATAGGAGAACATGACCGCTTGACCGGCGCTGGGGACCTGGGCCATCCCTAAGGCCTTGCCGAATTCCGGGGAAAAAGTGATGAGAATGCCGATGACGAACCACAACGGCAGGCCGATCAAAATGCAGCGCAGGTATTTGAAAATACTCTCCGGCGAACGAAAAATGAGCGCGAACGTTCCCCGCCGGATATTCTGGCCCTTGACCTTCGTGAACATGCCGGAATCCCTCGCTTTGATCCGCAAAAGCAAAAGCCCGAAACCCATGACCCCGCCGATGACATAGGCCGTGCGCCAGTCAAAAGCATCGCCGATGAGCGCGGCCGCAATGGCCCCCAGAATACCGACGGTGGCCACGATCATGGTGCCGTAGGCCCGGCTTTCTTTGGGCATGACCTCGCTCACCAGGGTGATGCCCGCGCCCAATTCCCCGGCCAGACCGATGCCGGCGACCAGCCGCAAAACAGCATACGCAAACACCGATTGGACAAAAGCATTCGCAATATTTGCGATGGAATAAAGAAAAATGGATCCCAAAAGCACGGACAGGCGCCCGTGTTTGTCGCCCAGCACTCCCCATAAGATACCGCCTAACAGCATCCCTCCCATCTGCATGTTCAAAAGAAGGACGCCCTGGGACAAAAGTTCGGTGTCCGCTACACCGATGGCCTGCAGACTTTTGACGCGGACAATGCTAAAAAGGATAAGATCATAAATATCGACGAAATAACCGAGGGCGGCGATGAGGATGGAGGCTTTGACCATTGATCTCATGTGTTGAGCGTGATGATCGCCTCTCCCAATTTCTTGCGGCGCAGTTTGCGGACCATCATGAGGACTCGACCGGCATGGACGCTTTCCCCGCCCAGAAGGGGCCTGCCGGTCTTTTGGGCGAACCAATCCGCCAGTTTCAAAGATCTCTCTTGGGCGGTCAAAGGCAAGGACCCTTCCCCCACGGTCTGGCCAAGGACAGCCATTGTGACCCCTCCGCCCACGATCCATCCACCGCCATAAGGGTGAATATAGGACGGAAGCCGGTCAAATTCATCTTCGATCTCTCCCACCATTTCCTCGATGATGTCTTCCAGCGTGACCATGCCGATGGTCCTTCCCTCTTTGGAAGAAACGAGGGCGATGTGCAATTTTTCCTGCATCATGCGTTCCAGGGCCTGGGAGATCGGTGTATGACTTTCAAAAGTCTTGATAGGACGGATGATGCCCTTGATGCTGGGGTCCGACGGATTGAGTTTCAACCCCGCCATGATGTCTTTGAAATTGACATAACCCTGGATGGTCTGCAGGTCATTCTCGACGGCGCACACCGGAAAACGCGTATGCATGTCGTTGTGGGCGTGGACCAAGGCCTGGGTCAGGGAAGTTTCCAGAGGGATCGTTGAAACATCATTGATGGGGATCATGCTTTCCTTGATGGGCCGCACGGACAATTGGGCCGCGGCCAAAACGATCCCTTCCTCCCTGGCCCCCAGCAAACGCGACGTGCGGGCCAGGGCCACGGCGGCATTGAGTTCATGCAGACCGGTGTTCTCTTCGGGACGGTTCTTGCGCTGGTATGTTCGATTGATGAGATCGATGATCCTTTTGACAATGCCCTCGAAAATAGCCACCACCGGATAGGCGATGCCGGCCAGGACCTTCATGAGGGGGGACAGGGCCAGACAGACAAAGGCCTGGTGATGGATGGCGTACGTTTTGGGAATGAGTTCGGCAAAAACAATGGTCATGGCGCTCAAAGGCAAGATCAAAAAAATCAGGGCCAAGATGTCCGCGCCGCCGCGGGAGATCCCTAAAGCGCCGGCAATGGCCGGAGCAAAATGCCTTTCCATACCCGCCCCACCCACGGCCGCGGCAATGGCGCCCACCAGCGTGATGCCCACCTGCACCACCGCGAGGCTGGCTTCCATGCGGCCCTTCATATACGCGGCCTCGGCGGCCCCCTTAAGTTTTAAATTGACAAGGGCGGTCAGTTTGGCGTTGGAAATGGACGCCAGGGACATTTCATACGCGGCAAACACGGCGTTGACGGCGATCATCAAAATAATGACCGTGAGTTCAAAAGCAAAAGGCATAAAGTTATTTTAACACATAATTAAGTACCCACCCACCGTAACCTTAATTAATTCGGGTTACGGTGGGTGTCTACATAATTCATAATTCTAATTCGTTTGCGCGTCACAGCAGTTTCTGCCACTCTTGATAAACAGCGTCGGCAAGGGGTTTGATGAGGTCTTCGGAGAAATCAAAACGAATGCCCGCGGCCTTGTACAGTTCCGGCAAAGGCCGTGAGCCGCCCAGGGTCAGACCTTTGCGGTAATCCGCCAGGGCTTTTGCGGGATCACGGCGGGCGTTCATCCACACCTGCAAGGCGCCCAACTGGGCGATGCCGTATTCAATGTAATAAAACGGCACTTGAAAAATATGCAGTTGCCTGTGCCACAAATACGCCTTCACTTCCGTCAGATCGGTCCAGTCCATGGATTTGCCGCCGAACTGTTCGTAAAAACCCGTCCATGCCTGCCGGCGCTCTGCCGGCGAATGGTTGGGATGTTCATACAACCAATGCTGGAACGCGTCGATGTTGGCCGCCCACGCGAGGATATGCAGGATGCCTTCCCAATGTTCGCGGTTGGAACGTTTGGTGTCCGCGTCATTGTAAAATTCGTTGATATAACGTCCGCCCAAAAGTTCCATGGCCATGGATGCCACCTCGCTAAATTCCATGGGGCCGTGGCGGTAATCCACCAGAGGGTCTTTGGCGCAGGCCAAAGCGTTAAACGCATGGCCGCCTTCATGCAAAAGGGTGCGCACGTCGTCATCCACCCCGACGGCATTCATGAAAATAAATGATCTGCGCGCCTCCGAAAGCGTGTTTTGATAACCGCCCGGGGCCTTGCCCTTGCGGCTGTCCAGATCCAAAAGCCCGTCATTGTCCATCATCTCAAACTGCCTGCCCAATAGGGGATCCACGCGCCCAAAGATCTTTTTTATTCCATCCACCAATTGCTTCGGTTTTTCGAACGGCTTTAAAGGCCCGCGGCCCAAAGGATCCGCGGCCAAATCCCACGGGCGCAGGGCCTTTAATTTCATTTTTTCTTTTCGTCTTTTTAAAATTTCTTCATTGAGCGGGACAATGGATCGTTCGATGGTCTCGTGATAGCGCTTGCAATCGGCCGGTGTATAGTCAAAACGGTGGTAATTTTTGAATTGATATTCGGTGAAGTTCTTAAAGCCGGCATTTTGGGCGATGGCCACGCGTTTCTGAAAAAGTTTGTCAAAAATATCCTCAAGTTTATCCTGATCCCTCAAGCGCCGTTCGGCCGCGGCGCGCCAGGCCCGCTCACGCAAAGTCCGGTCAGGTTCCAGCAGATATTTGCCCATTTCCGGCAAGGTGCGCTCCTGACCCTCGAACCCAACGGTCATGGCCCCGCACACCGTCTGATATTCCTGGGACAAAAGGTCCACTTCGGTCTGCAAAGGCACATTTTTCTCAACGAACAATTCCACGTCGGTTTTGACCGCGCGGTCATGGACCTCGTAACGTTGGACATCCAGAGGGAACCGGACGCACAGTTCCAGATATTTACGGTTCAGGCGATCATGGATGGGTTTGACCGCGGGCGAAACGGTTTGGATGAATTTGGTGTAGGCCCCGGCCATGGCCTTGTCATCGGTATGGCAGGTCATGCGGATGTATAAAATGGACCCCGCCTGGCTTACGGCGGCGTCCAATTCCGAGCGGTCCAAAAGCCATTGCTCCAATGCCCTGGCGGAGTTCACCGGCCGTTTGTCCAATTGCCGGTAAAAACCGACCACGATATCCTTGTCGGTCAGATCAGCGCTGTCCGTCACAAAACGGCGTTTTTGGTAAGATTTAAGGTGAGAAAAATTCATTTGACAAAAAGACCGTTTCCAGTATATTCATTCCCATGAGATTTTGTGTGATCTGCGGCAAACATCCTGTTTCCGGCAGAAAATATAAAAGGCGCGGTATGGAAAAGAAAAAAGGCGGCGCCGGTTCCAAAATTGTCGGAAAATCTTTCCGTCAAATGTTCCCCAACCTTCAGCGCATCAAGATCGTCCTGGACAAAACCGTCCGGCATGCTTTGGTGCGGTTTGTTCCAATCGTCCAGCCCCAAGCCGTAAGCCAGGTCCACCTTTGCCCCCATCTGTATCCTGTCCTTGAACGCGCCCAGGCCAAAACCCACGGCGCTCAAAGTCCTTGTCCCGTCCGTCACCCAAAACTTGATCGTATCGCGCCCCAGAATGGCCGGATCGCTTTTGACAAGGACCCCGCGCGAACAAAATACCGGCGAGGGATTGCCTTCCCCGTGCGGCTCCAGAGATTCGATCAAAGCCGCCAAGTTCCTATCAATGGCGGACAAAGGAATTTCACAATCAATGTCCAAAGCCGGGACCATTTGTTCGCCGGTCAAAAGGTCTTTGGCCAGATCATTGATGGCCAGACGGAATTCTTCAATGCGTTCATGTTTCAATCTCAAACCCGCGGCGCGTTGATGCCCGCCGAAATTCTCCAAAACGCCCGCGCAATGGGCCAGCGCCTCCTGCACGTGAAAACCGTCAATGGAACGGGCCGACCCTGTGCCCATGCCGTCCTGCACGGAAATGACAACGGTCGGACGATAGTATTTCTCGACGATGCGCGAAGCCACGATCCCCAAAACGCCCTTGTGCCACCCTTCCTTATGCACCACAATGACCTGCTGGTCCTTAAGGGCGGAATCTTCGATCATGGCCATGGCCTCTTCCACCACCGCCGTCTGCATTTTCTGGCGGCTTTGATTATGGGTCTCCAGGCTTTGGGCCAGGACCCGCGCCCGCGGGGCATTGTCGGACAATAAAAGGTCCAGCGCGATGTTGGCCGAATCCATGCGGCCGGCCGCGTTGAGGCGCGGACCGATGATAAAACCGACGTAATAGGGCTTCATTTTTTTGCCCGATATCTTGGCCGCTTCCAGCAAAGCGCGCAGACCGTGTTTTTGCGTATTGGCGATCAAGGGCAAACCCTTTTTAACAAAAATACGGTTCTCCCCCCGCAGCGGCGCAACGTCAGCCACCGTCCCAAGGGCCACTAAGTCCAGGTCCTCTTCAGGGATCTCCCCTAAAAGCGCCTGGGCCAGTTTGGCCGCCAAACCCACGGCGCAAAGGCCCTTGAACGGATACGAACAATCCGAACGCTTGGGGTCAATGACCGCCAGGGCTTTGGGCAGGACATCGCCGTCCGGTTCATGGTGGTCAATGATGATGACGTCCATGCCCGCGGCGTTGATGGCATCCACGGGACCAAACGCATTGATGCCGCAATCCACGGTGATGATCAAATGAGCGCCTTGCGAACGCGCGAATTGGGCCACCGTGTCATTGAGCCCGTAGCCCTCTTCCATGCGGTGCGGGATATAACTGATCGCTGTGATGCCCAAACGTTTGAGGGTTATGCAGAGCAAAGCGCTGGAGGTGACGCCATCCACGTCATAGTCGCCGTAGATCAATACCTTTTCCCCGCGCGAGCGCGCCTGTTCAATACGGCGGACGGCCTTGCCCATGTCCGTCAGTAAGAACGGGTCGTATAAAGATGACAGATCAGGGGATAAAAACGATCCGGCTTCGCAAACAGTGGTGATGCCGCGGTTGATGAGCAATTGGGCGATGATGGGAGGAATGCCCAACTCGTCACTGAAGGTCTTTTGCAAAAATGGGTCACAAGAGCGGATGAGCCAGCGTTTGTCCATACTACATTTTTTCCGGTGCGGCCACACCCAAAAGCCGTAAACCGTTGGCCAAAACGATACGGGCGCCTTCGATCAGGGCCAGGCGTTCACAGGTGATGTTCAAATCGTCATCAAGAACGCGGCAGGCATCATAAAATTTATGAAAACACCCTGCCAATTCCTGCAAATAACGGACCAGTCCAAAGGGTTCCAGCTGTTTCGCGCAAGTGACCAGGATCTCGGGATAAGAACCGATCTTGCGCACGAGATCGATCTCTTCAACGGCCTCCAAACCGCTGGATCCGGAAATTTTCGGCGCCAAGCGGTTTTCCTCTTTGGCCTTGCGGATGATGCTGTGGATGCGCGCGTGCGCGTACTGGATATAGTAAACGGGGTTTTCCGCGCTTTCCTTTTTGGCCAGTTCAAGGTCGAATTCCAGAGGAGCATTGGTCTGACGCATCAAAAAAAAGAACCGCGCCGCGTCCTTGCCCACTTCCTCCATGACCTCGCGCAAAGAAATGAACTCCCCCCGGCGCGTGGACATGGACACGGGCTTGCCGTTGCGGTAAATGGTGGCCAATTGCACGATGACAACATCCAGATCATCGGGACTTTTACCCAAAGCACCGGCCGCGGCCTTGATGCGCGAAATATAACCGTGATGGTCCGGCCCTAAAATATCAACGATGCGCTTAAAACCGCGGCTGAACTTGTCCTTGTGATAAACGATGTCCGGCATCAAATACGTATACTCGCCGTTGCTTTTGCGTACGACCCTGTCTTTGTCATCGCCCCATAAAGTGGATTTGAACCACAGGGCCCCTTCGCTTTCGTAAATGAATTCCTTGGCTTTGAGATCGGCCAAGACCTCTTCAATGGCCCGGGTCGTGGCGATCCTGGACTGATAGGACCATATGTCAAAATGGACGTCAAAATCCTCAAGGTCTTTCTGAATGACGGCCATCAAATGGTCCGCTCCAAAATGACGAAAGGCTTCGGCCGGCTGCCGGTCCAGGTCCGCGATGGTCTTTATTTTCTGCTTGCGCATGAACTCCTGCGCTATGGTGCGGACATAATCCCCCTGATACCCGTCTTCGGGAAACGCGGCGTCCACACCCAGGGCCTGCCGGACGCGCGCTTCAATGCAACGGCCCAAAATATTGATCTGATTGCCTTCATCATTGACGTAATACTCTTTTTGAGCGTCAAATCCGACGGCCTTAAGGATATTGACCAGGGAATCACCCACCGCGGCCTGACGGCCATGCGCCACGGTCAAGGGACCGGTCGGGTTGGCGCTGACAAATTCCAGGCAGAATTTTTGGCCCCGCCCATATTGAGAAATTCCGAAACGGCCCTTCTGTTTAAGAACATCCTCAATAACGGCATGAAACCCTTTTAAGGAAACGTAAAAATTGATGAAGCCGGGCGCTTTGACCTGGACTTTCTCTATATACGGCGCGATGGCAGATGCCGACAGTCCCGTTTGCACGGCCGGCAGGATGTCCTGGGCAATGGTCATGGGGTTTTTCTTGAGAACGCGGCTCAACTGCATGGCGATATTGCAGGAAAATTCGCCGTGTTGTTTGTCGGCGGGAAAATCAATGAGGATGACGGGCGCCTGCCCCGCCAAAGGCGGGGACTGCGTGTCCTGATCATAAAGACCGCGGAGGGCCTGGCCTATGATTTCGTTCAATTGTTGTCGAAGATGGACGAACATGAGAGGATCAGGCCTGCCTCGCCGGCAGGCGGGCTTTTTTCCTGGAACGGGGCCTGCCCCGCCGATGGCGGGGCTTGTATTCCACTCGGGGAGCGTCCTGCCACAAATGCTCCAGACTGTAGAACTCACGGGTATCGGGTTCGAACACGTGAGCCACGACATCCCCCATGTCCAGCAAAACCCACGCCCCTTGGGAAACGAAACCTTCCGCGTTCCTGACCAGATGGGCACGCACTGCGAGTTTGTTTAAGCCCTCGTTGATCCCCTCCGCGATGGCTTTGACCTGGCGGTCGGAAGCGCCGGTCGCGATGACGAAATAGTCGCAGAAATTGACCACCCTGCGCATGTCCAGGGTGACGATGTCCTGCGCCTTTTGATCGTCCGCGAATTGAACTACTCTTTTGGCTAATTGTCTGGAGGTTAACGTCTGACCTTCGGTCACTTTTTCTTGAGTTTGGCGGCCTGGTCTTTGCTCAACACGCGCCAGCATTCATGCGTGCCTTTGGGGGATTTGGTAACGGCAAAAAATCTGCCGCTTTTCTCTTTGACGCTGTATTCTTCGGTTTCGAACTTGCCCTTGGTCTTGACATCGTAAAAAGATAATTTCTCCATCCAATCCTCCTTGAAAATCCCTGCCTACCGGCAGGCAGGCCTACGGGGTTAACCCCGCTTATGGCGGGGCAAATAATTTGAAATGAGTTTAATGGATATTGCCGGCATTGTCAACGACAAAACTTTATGATGAGACGCATTTGTTCTTCCTGCGGCCGCCTCAAAGGTCCGATGAGCGCGACGTTCAAACGATGCCCTGCCAAAACCTCAAGGGCCACCCTTTTTAAGTCCGCCAGGGTCACGGCCCTGGTCCTTTCTTCCACCTGTTTCATGGTCTTGACATGGTCATTGCCAACGACAGCGCTGCCCACCCAGATCATGTGTTCCATGGTGTCTTCCAGACCCAAAAGGGATTGCCCGAGATAATAGTCTTTGGCGCGCTTGAGTTCATCCGCCGTGACCCCGCGGCGTCTCGTTGCCTCAAGCACTTTCAGGATGAGTTTCAAAGCCGCGACGATCTTGCCGTTGTCCACCCCGGCGCGGACCAAAAACACGCCGGTGTCCCCCAGGGTTTTCAAACCGCTGGAAATGGAATACGCCAGCCCCCGGTGCTCGCGCACCTCGTTGAACAAACGGCTGGACATATTGCCGCCCAAAATAATATTCAAGAGGGACAAGACGTAATGGTCTTTATGATTGGTCTCATAGGCCAGATAACCCAAGGCCAAATGCATTTGTTCGGTGTTCTTTTCGTAAAACCGCGCCGCGGGTTTGTCCTGGGTCTTGCGGGCTTGGCGGTAATCCACCTTGGACAAGGGCTTAAGCGACGCGAATTTACGCCGGACCATGCCCACCAGGCGGTCGTGGTCCACACAGCCGCAGGCGGAAACCACGATATTCTGCGCACTGTATGACCGGCGGTGGAACCCCCAAAGGTCATCCGCGTCCATCCGGCCCACGCTTTGCGCGGTCCCTGTCAAACTCTGGCCCAAAGGATGGTCGGGCCATAACAATTCTTCCAGGAGTTCCATGACATAATACTGCGGCAGATCATGGTACATTTTGATCTCTTCCAAAATGACCGCGCGTTCTTTTTCCAGGTCCTTCTTCGTGATCCTGGGGAAAAGCGCCATGTCCGCCAGAATGTCAAAGGTCAGGGACAAATGCGCCGACGGGACCTTGGCATAATAACAGGTCTCTTCTTCGCTGGTAAAAGCGTTCAAACTGCCGCCCACCCCTTCCACCGATTCTTTGATCTGGTCGCAGGAGTATTTCCGGCTCCCTTTGAACGCCATATGCTCCAGGAAATGGGCGACACCTTTATTGGCGGGGGTTTCATGCCGGCCGCCGGCGGCGATCCAAACGCCCAAGGCGATGCTGTCGCGGTCTTTGAGGGACTCGGTGACGATGCGGATGTGATTAGGAAGGGTGGTTAAACGGCGCACGATAAATTTTGGACAAACCTGACGACGTTCTTGACCAGGTCCCGCCGTCCGATATTTTTTTCAATGGCTTGGACAATGGCACTGCCGACAATGACCCCGTCGGCGGCGCGGCTGAAAACTTTGACTTGCGCCGGCGTGGATATGCCAAAACCCACGCAAACAGGTTTTTGGGTCATCCGGCGCACACGGCGAATGCCCGCGATGGCGTCTTTGGACAAGACCTGCCGCGGACCTGTGACGCCGGTCAAAGATACATAATAAATGAATCCCTTTGAACCCCGGGCAATGGGTTTTATCCGTGCGGGCATTGTCGTGGGCGCGACAAAGAATACTGTTGCTATGTTTGCCTTTCTCGCATATTTGATTAAATCTCCCGCTTCTTGACAAGGCAAATCAGGAATGATGAAACCATCTACACCCGCTTTAACCGCAGCCTTAATCGCCTTCTCTTCTCCAAAATGAAAAACCGGATTGTAATAGGTCATCAAAGCGATGGGAATATCGGACTTTTGACGGATACGACGGACGCAATCAAATATTTTATGGAGATTGGTCCCCTGATCAAGCGCACGCTTAGACGAGGCCTGGATCACGGGCCCATCAGCCATGGGATCGGAAAAAGGCACGCCCAATTCAACAATGTCCACCCCGGCCTTGTCAAAAGCCAGCGCCAACTCCCCGGTTGCCTTTAAGTTGGGGTCGCCGGCCGTGATAAAGGCGATGAAGGCCTTTTTGCCCTGTTTTTTCAATTGCGCGAATTTGCGGGTTATGCGATTCATGTCTATGAGAATTAAGTACCCACCCACCGTAACCCTGCCTGCCGGTAGGCAGGCTTAATTAATTCGGGTTACGGTGGGTGTCTACAGAATTCCTTGAATAGTATTTACGTCTTTATCCCCGCGGCCGGAAAGGTTGACGATGACCGTCGTTCCTTTTTTAGACTTGCGGGCCAGGGTTTCCAAATACGCCAGGGCATGGGCTGTTTCCAGCGCCGGAATGATGCCTTCCAGCCGGGAAAGCATTTTAAAACCGCGGATGGCCGCCTTGTCATCCACGGCCACATATTGGGCGCGGCCTGTCTTTTGATAATACGCGTGTTCAGGCCCAACACCGGGATAATCCAGACCGGCCGCCACCGAATGGGCCACCCGCACCTGGCCGTCCTTGTCCTGCAATAAATTGCTCTTGCTGCCGTGCATGACCCCTACCGGTCCTTTTTTGAGCGTGGCGGAATGTTCACGGGTGTTCAAGCCCTTGCCGGCGGCCTCCACCCCGATCATACCGACACCTTTGTCCTTATAAAAAGCATGGAAAAGCCCCATGGCGTTGCTCCCGCCGCCAACACAGGCCACCAGATGATCCGGCAATTTTCTTTCTTTCGCCAAGAATTGTTTGCGCGCTTCAAGACCGATCACGGCCTGGAATTCGCGCACCATCAAAGGATATGGGTGCGGCCCGGCCACCGAACCAATGATATAAAAAGTATCGCGCACACGGGTGACCCAATCGCGGATGGCTTCGTTCATAGCGTCTTTGAGTGTCCTGGAACCGCTGGTCACAGGGATGACTTGAGCGCCCAAAAGTTTCATGCGAAAAACGTTCAGCGACTGGCGCTTGATGTCCT
This sequence comes from Candidatus Omnitrophota bacterium, assembly GCA_016196515.1. GTDB lineage: Bacteria > Omnitrophota > Gorgyraeia > Zapsychrales > Fredricksoniimonadaceae > JACPXN01. The sequence continues at coordinate 14,740 of JACPXN010000073.1, forward strand.
GGGCGCCCATATAGATCACGCATTCAAGGCCGAAGAGCGCGGCCGTCGTGGCCGCGGCCACCCCGTGCTGGCCGGCGCCGGTCTCGGCGATGATGCGTGTTTTTCCCATGCGCCGGGCCACGAGGACCTGGCCCAAGGTGTTATTGATCTTATGTGCGCCGGTGTGCAAAAGGTCTTCGCGCTTCAGATAGACCTTCAATGTCTTTAAATGACGGCCCAAACGCTCGGCAAAATACAAATTCGTCGGGCGGCCAGCGTATTCCCTCAAATAAAAGGCAAACTCGTCCCGGAAGGCCTTATTTTTATTCAAGGCCTTGAATTGTTTTTCCAAGTCGATGAGCAGGGTCATGAGGGTCTCGGGGACATAACGTCCGCCGAACTCTCCAAAATGCCCTTGTTTGTCCGGTAATGCCATATTCTTTACAATTAAGTACCCACCCACCGTAACCCTGCCTGCCGGTAGGCAGGCTTAATTAATTCGGGTTACGGTGGGTGTCTACATAATTCGTTATCATCATGACGGTATTGGCGATCCCCACAGTACCGCCGATCCGAAACGGAATGTGACGGCTGTCAATACTAAACCATACCTTGTATTTGTCCGGTTTGCTTTCCATGTATAAACTCGCCGCTTTGCGGCCGGCGGCTTTGATGCGTTGTGGCCCGACAATGCCTATTTTCAATTTCTGCGTCGGTAAAACGATGTCCATGTCCTCACCGGTCCGAAAGGAGCCGCTGCGGCGGTAACGGTAAATGAACCCGTAAATATTGTCCACCGCGCTCTCGACGGCGATCACCTGTTCGGTCTCTTTGCCCCAGGCAAATTTGTGCAGGTAAATTTTTTTGGCTCCCTGCAGATAGTCCTCGCGGATCTTTTCTTTTGCGCCGAAAATGTTCAAGTCGCGCAAAACCACGACCGGAAGAAAGGTGTCCGGGTCCAGATAGATCTCTTCCTGGTCGTAAAAATTAAAACCATCAGCCCTGAAAACGATCAAAAACAAACGCTGTCCTTCATACAACACTTCACCCGGAAAGGTCAGGGTCGCCCGGCCCACCTTAAACCCCATTTGTTTGATATCGTAGGTGATGACCTCCCCCGCGCTAAACGGCGC
>JACPXN010000077.1 GCA_016196515.1 Candidatus Omnitrophota bacterium
CAAACCATGGTCCTGGGTGCCGGTATGCCGGATGGCCGTGCCTTTGGGAACGTCAGGTTTGTGCAAGATGTTGGTCAAATCCACCCCTTTGGCCTTCCAATGGTCAATGGCGTCCCTGGTGTCCAGCATGTCCACGCGGCCGACCAAGTCCTCGAATTTCCGAAAACCCAATTCCGCCATGATCTCGCGCGCTTCCTCGGCGATAAAGTTAAAAAAATTCATCACATATTCCGGCCTGCCTTCGAATTTCTTCCTCAATTCCGGGTCCTGGGTCGCGATACCGACGGAGCAAGTGTTCAAATGGCATTTGCGTAAAAGGATGCACCCCAGGGTCACCAGCGCGGCCGTGGAAAACCCGAATTCGTCGGCGCCCAGCATGGCCGCGATGACGACGTCCCTGCCGGTCTTCAACTGCCCGTCGGTCTGCACGCGGATGCGGCCGCGCAGATCGTTCATGACCAGAACCTGCTGGGTCTCGGCAATGCCCAATTCCATCGGCAATCCGCCGTGTTTGATGGACGTTTGCGGAGACGCTCCGGTGCCGCCCTCAAACCCGGAAATGAGCACGTGGTCCGCCTTGCCTTTGGACACGCCGGCGGCAACAGTGCCCACCCCGACCTCGGCGACCAGTTTGACGCTGATCATGGCCTGCGGATTGGCATTTTTAAGGTCATGGATCAGCTGGGCTAAGTCCTCGATGGAATAAATGTCGTGATGCGGCGGCGGGGAGATGAGCCCCACCCCCGGCATCGTGTAGCGTGTCTTGGCGATCTCTTTGGAAACTTTGTGTCCGGGCAATTGGCCGCCCTCGCCGGGCTTGGCACCCTGCGCGATCTTGATCTGCAATTGGTCCGCGTTGACCAGATATTCAATGGTGGCCCCGAAACGGCCCTGCGCCACCTGCTTGATGCGGCTGCGCTTGCTGTCGCCGTTGGGTTCTTTTTTGAAACGTTCAGGGTCTTCCCCGCCTTCGCCCGTGTTGGAAAAACCGCCCAGACGGTTCATGGCGATGGCCAGCGTTTCATGCGTCTCTTTGGAAATGGACCCGTAGCTCATGCCCCCGGTCGCGAAACGCTTGACAATGGCTAAGGCCGGTTCAACCTCGTCGATGGGAATGGAATGGCCGGCTTTGAATTTCAAAAGCCCGCGGATATTGGCCAGGCCCCTGTTTTGCTCATTGATCGCTTTGGCGTATTGCTTGAAGATCCTGTAATCGCCGCTTTTGGTCGAATGCTGCAGAAGTGCGATGGTCTGCGGGTTGAGCTGGTGAAATTCCCCTTCCTGGCGCCAGTAATAATCTCCGCCCTCCTCGAGCATGTGGTCTTCGCCTGGAAAAACAGGATACCCTTGGGCATGGCGTTTCAAAGCCTCTTTAGCAACGGTGGCAATGCCGATGCCGCCGATCCTCGAGGGGGTCGCGGTGAAATATTTTTCCACCAGGGCGTCCCCCAGCCCCACGGCCTCAAAGATCTGGGCCCCGCAATAGGACTGAATGGTGGAGATGCCCATCTTGGAAATGATTTTATACAATCCTTTATGGCAGGCCTTGAGGAAATTCTTCTCGGCATCCTTCAAAGCGATCTTTTCCTCAAATTTTTCCCCGTTGATGAGCGCTTCAATGGTCTCAAAAGCCAGATACGGGTTGACGGCATTGGCCCCGTAACCGATCAGGGCCGCGAAATGGTGCATTTCCCTCGCCTCGCCGGTCTCGACGACGATGCTGACCCTGGTGCGCGTCCCCTGGCGGATCAAATGATGGTGCAACCCCGCGCAGGCCAACAAAGCCGGTATGGGCACATTTTTCGCGCTGATCGCCCGGTCGGAAAGGATAAAAATGCTGACGCCCGCGGCCATGCTTTCGTCCGCTTTCGCGAACAAGGCCTCCAGCGCGGCCTCCATGCCTTTGTCTCCGTCTTCTTTCTTAAAAACAATGGGCAGGGTGGCGCTTTTAAGGTTGCCGGTATTGACATGGGCGATCTTTTCCAACTCTTCGTTGGTCAAGATCGGCCGCTGGATCCACAGGCGGTGGCAATGGGCCGGTGTCTCGTCGAGCAAATTGCCTTCAGCCCCCAGCATCATGTCCTCGGCCATGATGATCTCTTCGCGGATGGCGTCGGTGGGCGGGTTGGTGACCTGCGCGAACAATTGTTTAAAATAACTGTACAGCAATTGCGGCCGGTCGGAGAGCACGGCCAAAGGCGTGTCCGTGCCCATGGACCCTGTGGCCTCTTCCCCCAAAGCCATGGGCATCAAAACTATTTTAATGTCTTCCAGCGTATAGCCGAAGGCGCGCTGGCGCTCAAGAAGCGTCTTGGTGTTAAGGCCATGGACTTTTTTGGGTTGAGGCAGGGTGCGCAGATCGACGATATTGTCCTTGAGCCATTGTCCGTACGGCTGGCGGGACGCGGCCTGGTCCTTGATCTCTTTGTCGTCGATGATGCGGCCTTCCCTAGTGTCCACCAAAAACATCTTGCCCGGCTGCAGACGGCCTTTGGTGATGATCGTCTCGGCCGCGACGGGCAAAACGCCCGCCTCGGAGGCCATGATGACAAGGTCGTCGCTGGTGACGATATAACGCGACGGACGCAAGCCGTTGCGGTCCAGGACCGCGCCGACGTAGCGCCCGTCGGAAAACGCGATGGAAGCCGGCCCGTCCCACGGTTCCATCAAACAGGAATGGTATTCGTAGAACGCGCGCTTTTTGGGGTCCATGTCCTGATGGGCGCTCCACGCTTCCGGGATCATCATCATGACCGCGTGCGGCAAAGAACGGCCGGACAGGACAAGCATCTCCAGCACATTGTCAAACGTGGCGGTGTCGGAACCATGCGGCACCACGATGGACAGGACCTTGGCGAGATCGTCGCCGAAAGCCCGGGAAATAAATTGTTTTTCGCGGGCGTGGATCCAGTTGATGTTGCCGCGCAGCGTATTGATCTCCCCGTTATGGGCGATCATCCGGTAAGGATGCGCCAAAGCCCAGCTGGGGAACGTATTGGTCGAATAGCGCGAGTGGATGAGCGCGATGGCCGAGGCCATGAGCGGATCAGCCAGGTCCAGGAAAAAGCGGTCCAGCTGCTCGGACATGAGCTGGCCTTTGTACACCAGGGTATGGCTGTTCAAACTGCAGAAATAGTAATAATTTTTCTGGGGCAGCGTGGAATAATAGACCTTGTTCCACAGCCGTTTGCGGATGACGTAGAGTTTGCGGTCAAAATCCTCGGGCCTGGTCTTGCGGCCGCGGGCGATGAACAATTGCTTGAATACCGGCTCGACGGAACGGGCCACGCGACCGATCTTCGTCGAGTCATGCGGCACTTCACGCCAGCCCAAAAGTTTCTGGCCTTCTTCATGGATGATGTGCTCGGTCCATTCCTCGATGGTGTTGCGGTCTTGGGGGTTGGGCGGCAAAAAAACAAGCCCGGCGCTGTAATCGCCCGCGGACGGCAAGGCGATGTCTTTTCTGGCCATTTCCTTGCGCAAAAAAGCATCCGGCATCTGGATCATGATGCCGGCACCGTCCCCGGTTTCGGGATCGCAGCCGCAGGCCCCGCGATGGGTCAGATTTTCCAGGATCTGGATGCCGGAACGGATGATATCATGGCTCTTGCGGCCCTTGATATTGACAATAAAACCGACCCCGCAGCTGTCATGCTCGTTTTGCGAATCGTAGAGTCCTTGTTTCGGCGGTAAAGACATGCCGGTTACCTTTTCAGATCCTTCGTCAGTTGGCTCAGCCTGCCTGCCGGCAGGCAGGGATGCTACAAACATCATGTTTGTGGCACAAAACCTTTATATTTTAACTTTTTTTACCTAAAATACAATTAAAAATCTCGTGGTAGTTTTTAGGGTTAAACACTTTTCGTCTCTGTATACGGCTCATCCCCACGCGCGTGGGGAACATACCACCACAAACGCTCCATCGAGAACGTCGAGGTTGCCCTTCTCGACATACACCAGCGAAACGCGCTCTTTGATGGTAATGGGAGAAAGTCTTGGGAGCGATGGATTGTTGCCGGTGGTCATCAGGCGTCAATTCTTGTTTTTTTGTTCAATTGTTTTAACTCTCGAGTGTGCGACCAATAATTGCATCTGCGCGATGGCGATATCATTGAGCTTTTTCAATCTTTGCGGCTGGTCTCTATCTTCGGAAATAAACAACGCATTCAAATTTTCCAGATTCGACAAACAGATCAGTTGAGCGATATCGGCATAATCCCGGATATTCCCTTTCTTCCCGGGATTTCGATCCCGCCATTCTTTCGCCGTCATCCCGAACAAAGCCGTATTCAGGACATCCGCTTCACTGGCATAAATGATGTTTTGCTGCTGTTTCGTCACTTTAGCGGGGATCAAATGTTCCTTGATCGCGTCTGTATGGATCACATAATTAATTTTGGCTAAATTGCGTTTAATGTCCCAGCCAAGCTGTTTTTGTTCCTGCTCTTTGAGACGTTGGAATTCTTTGAGCAGGTATAGTTTAAACTGTGGCGATACCCAGGAAGCAAACTCAAAAGCAATATCTTTATGCGCATAAGTTCCCCCATATCTTCCGGCTTTTGCGATAATCCCTCTGGAGTTCGTTTTTTCCACCCATTGTTTGACCGAAAGAACAAATCTGTTTAATCCTGCCTGACTTTTAATTCCCTCGAATTCGGGGGAATTAAAATATGGGTTATAAATTTCTTCCCAAATCCCCAAAAACTCGATGGTATTTTTGTTTCGCAGCCATTTCTCGATCAGAGCAAGACCGTTCTCGATATTTCTGACCATATCCGTCAAAGAAATATAATCTTCCTGATGTACTGAAAAAATGGTGATTTCCGTACCCTGAACGTCAATCTTGGCCATTCGCAAACCTCCTGATATTTAAAACAATTTTCTGGTGCTTATTTTGAAACTATCAATCCGGGCTAACTTCTAATTACGGCGAATTCGCCAATATTTAAAATAATCATTCATAATTCTCATTCCCATTACATCCGTAGATATCCACGCCCTTTGACTTCAC
>JACPXN010000078.1 GCA_016196515.1 Candidatus Omnitrophota bacterium
ACACCGTTGAGCCGCACCCGACCAATGAGGTTTTTAAGGACCGTTACGGCGATTGCAGGGGCCTTTCGCTTTTGGCCGGGTCTATGCTCCAATTGGCGGGGATCAGTTCCCGCATTTGCCTGTTTGCCAATGAGTTTGGCGGCGATCCGCAAAACGGCCTGCCTAACCCGTCGGTGTTTGAGCACGTCATCCTGGAAATTTTGATGGACGGCGGGCATTATTTCGTGGACCCGCAGGCCAAGGGTTTTGACTTCGGGCAATGGCCGATTGCCTATGACAACGCCCACCTTTTTGTCATTGAAGACCAAGGGTATCGTTTTGACAATATGCCGGTGTCTAAAGAGGAAGACAACGCGATCGTCAGCGCCAGCGATATCACCGTCAATCCCGACGGTTCCGCGGTTTTTGATGTCAGGGTCCGGATGTCTTTGGAGGGGTCACAGGCCTTCCGCGAGACCTGGGCCTCCACCACCGACAAGAACAAGGACAAATTTTTTGAGCGCCTGGAGGCCTCTTTCACCCAGGGCGGCACCATGATCAAAAGGGAGGTCAAGGGCCTGGAGAACCGTTACGGCCCCGTCAACTTCAGCCTGAAATACATCGCGCCCAACGCCTATCCCGTGGCCAATGACATGATCCTTTTAAAGGAGGCCGACCAGAGCGACGTTTCGGATTTTGCCGGACAAAAACGGGTCTATCCGATCTTTGTCGCGTCCAATACCCTCGTCAAGAACACCAACACGTATCATGTTCCCGAGGGGTATCAGGTGAATTTTGTACCGAAGGATTACCAGATGGGTATTGATTTCATGGATGTCAGCGCCGATTACCGCAAGGACGGACAAACCGTTGTCGTCAACACCCTGACGCGCATGAAAAGGGCCAGGGTATCCCCCCAACGCTACGGCGAGGTCAAGGCATTCCGCAACGAATTGTACAAAAAGAACGACCAGTACATTGTCTTAAAGGCAAAGTCCCAGGTCAGCCCGCAAGCCAAAGATTGGGTCAAAAAACAATGAAAAGTTTATGGAAAGATCGGGACGCCAAGGCCTGCGGCCATGACCCGTTGAAATGGCGGGTTTATACGTCGCGGCTTTTGGGCCAAGAGCCGTCTTTGGTTCTGCACGGCGGGGGCAATACGTCGGTCAAAGTGCTGGTTAAGGATTTCTTCGGCGTGACCCAGGATGTTTTGTACATCAAGGCCAGCGGCTGGGACTTGGCCGCCATTGAGACACAAGGTTTTGCCGCGGTCAAAATGGACGTGCTCAAGCGCATGGCCGCCATGAAGCGTTTGACGGACACGCAAATGGTGCGGGAACAGCGTTTAGGCCTGCTGGATCCCAACGCGCCCAACCCGTCGGTGGAAGCCAGTTTGCACGCCATCATTCCTTACAAGTTCGTGGACCATACCCACGCCGATGCGGTGGCGGCCATCACGAATACACCCAATGGCCGCAAGCGCATTGAAGAACTTTATGGTAAACGTGTTTTGATCGTGCCCTATGTGATGCCGGGTTTTATGTTGGCCCGCAAGGTCCATGAAATGACCCAAGGCCTCAACTGGAAAACATGCGAAGGCATTGTTTTGCTGAATCACGGCATATTCACCTTTGCCGATGATACCAAGGTCAGTTATGAACGCATGATCACGTTGGTCAGCAAGGCCGAAAGTTATATCCGCAAACAGAAGATCAAGGTTGCCGCCCGTCATCAAAAGCCCGCTGTTGATCTGATCGCCTTGGTGGGTTTGCGTCAGGCGGTTTCCAAAGCGCAGGGCATGGCTGTGACGGCCCGTTTAAAAAATGATCCGTACTCTTTGGGTTTTGCCGGTTTGTCCAATGTCGCCGCTATTGCTTCAAGGGGAACATTGACCCCGGACCACGTCATCCGCACCAAACCCATTCCCGTGATCGTCGGTCAAGACCCGCAGAAAAGCGTGATGGAATATGTCCGCAATTATCGTGCATACTTTGATCGTAATACCAATGGAAAGCTGACTTCTCTGGATCCGGCGCCGCGCTGGGCTGTATGGTCGGGTCAAGGTCTGGTTGCGTTCGGCCGCAGCAGGGCGGAGGCAAACGTCGTTTCCGATATCGTGGACCATACCATCGAGGCCATCCAATGGGCCGAAGGCATGGGCGGATGGAAGGTTTTGTCCGAACAGGATATTTTTGAAATCGAATATTGGGAATTAGAACAGGCCAAATTGTCCGCCTCCGGCGGAAAGGCGAGCGGGGCATTGCCGTTGCAGGGTAAGGTTGCTTTAGTGACCGGGGCGTCGAGCGGTATCGGCAAGGCCTGCGTGGAGGCGCTTGTGACCCAGGGCGCGCATGTGATCGCTTTGGATATACGCAAAGAGATCGTTGGTCAATTTGCTTCACCCAATATTTTAGGGATCGTTTGCGATATGACAGACACCAAGGCGATCGTCCGTAGCGTTGAACAAGGCGTCGGACATTTTGGAGGGTTGGATATCATCGTGTCCAACGCCGGTACATTTCCGCCCAGCGGATCATTGGCAGACATGAACGAGGAAATTTGGGAAAAAAGTTTGGCAATCAATCTCACCAGCCATCAGCGTTTGCTCAAGGCCTGTTTGCCGTATTTGGAATACGGTATTGGCCCATCGGTGATCGTGGTGGGGTCCAAGAACGTTGCGGCGCCGGGACCGAAAGCGGCCGCTTATTCCGCGGCCAAGGCCGGGTTAACGCAATTGGCCCGGGTGGCGGCTTTGGAACTCGCGCCCAAAGGTATTCGCGTCAACGTCGTGCATCCCAATCAGGTTTTTGATACGGGGATATGGACGAAGGATGTGTTGAAGGAACGGGCGAAGAGTTACGGGCTTTCCGTTGAAGAATACAAGACCAATAATCTTTTGAAAGTGGAGATCACTTCAAAAGACGTTGCCGTTCTGGTTTGCGCTTTGGCAGGAGGGGTGTTCAGTAAAACCACCGGAGCGCAGATCCCCATTGACGGCGGCAACGACCGCGTGATCTAGTCCTACCTGCGTCGGCGGCGCGAAAATCTTGACGAACTGAAGACGAGTTTCGGCTTTTCGAACTGTTCCAGGGGGATTTTTGGATGGGACAGGGAGATGGGCAGGCGCGCGTTCATGACCCGTTCAATGCCGGCCACGTCGCTGCGCTGGTCCGGGGTGGCGAAAGAGATCGCGTGCCCGCTGTGTCCGGCCCGTCCGGTGCGGCCGATGCGGTGCACGTAATTTCCCGGGTCATCGGGCAGGTCATAGTTGATGACCAGTTCAATGCCTTTGACGTCGATGCCGCGCGCGGCAATGTCGGTGGCGATCAAAATGCGGTATCTTCCGGTCTTAAATCCTTCCAGGGATTCCCGGCGCTGGGACAGGGAACGGTCCGAGTGGATCTCGGCGGCGCGGTGTTTGGTGTTGCGCATGGCACGGGTCAGCCGCGCGGCCCCGAACTTGGTCCGGCAGAAGATCAAAATGGACCCGCGGTATTGGTCGAGGATCTCGTTGAGGAGCTGGCTTTTCAATTCCTTGCGCACGATGAAAACTTCATGCGTCACCTTCTCCGCCGCGGTCCCTGACGGGGCCACTTCCACGCGCACCGGCAATTTCATGTAACTGTTGGCGATGCTCAAGACCTCGGGAGGCATGGTTGCGGAAAAGAGCATGGTCTGGCGTTCGGCCGGGACATGTCGCATGATATTGCGGATCTGCGGGGCGAACCCCATGTCCAGCATGCGGTCCGCTTCGTCCAGGACAACGATCTGGGCGTCGTTGAGCCGCAGGGTCCTTTGTTCGAGATGGTCCAGGATGCGTCCCGGCGTACCGACGATGACGCGGGGCAAGGCCCTCAAAGCGTTGAGTTGTCTGGGCATGGGGTCGCCGCCGATGAGGACCGCGGTCTTAAGGCCCAGCGCCGGGGTTATTTTGCGCAAATGTTCGTCCACCTGCACGGCCAATTCCCGCGTCGGGACAACCACCAAGGCCTTGCCTTTGATCTGCGCCAGGCGCTGGAGCAGGGGGATGCCGAAGGCCATGGTCTTGCCTGTTCCTGTCTGGGCGATGCCCATGACGTCCTTGCCTTCAATGGCGATGGGGATGGCATGATGCTGGATATGGGTGGGGACCGTGAATTTTAGTCGGTCCAGGACGGCCAGGATGCTGGGCGCGATGCCCAGCCCGTCGAAACTTAATTCTGAAGATGTCATGAAGGATAGAGTAACATTCCTTGAACAAATATGCAAATGCATTAAAATGACTTTATGAACGAACAGCACATCTTTGTTTTTCTTTTGCAATTGTTCATCCTGCTGGGGGCTGCCCGGTTTTTGGGGGAAGTGTTCACCCGTTTCCGCCAGCCGGCCCTGACCGCGGAGATCCTCGTCGGTGTTTGTTTCGGCCCCACCATTTTGGGCCGTTTTTTCCCGCAGATCCACGGCTTTATTTTTCCCAGTGACCCCATGCAGCGGCACATGTTCGAGACCGTGGCGTGGCTGGGCGCTTTTTTCTTTTTGCTGGAAACCGGCCTTGAGATCGACTTTTCCAGCGCCTGGCGCCGCAGAGGCGACGCTTTAAAGATCGCGCTGACCGACATCATCGTACCCATGGTGCTGGGGTTTGCCTGTGCCTGGTTCCTGCCGAATTCCTATCTGGTCTCCGTGGACAATAAACTCATGTTCTGTTTTTTCATGGCGACCGCGCTGACGATCAGCGCCATGCCCATCACCGCGCGTGCCTTGCATGATCTTCACCTCAAAAAGACCGATCTGGGATTTCTCATCATGTCGGCGTTGTCGGTCAATGACGTGATTGGGTGGCTGGTGTTCACCGTTGTGTTCGGGTTTTTTATCCAGTCTGGCGCGCGTCATGATCAAATGGGGATCATGATCGCTATGGCTGTCGCGTTCGTGGTTTTGTGCCTGACCGGCGGGCGCGTGTTCAGCAATTGGGCCATCAACAGGATCAGGACACTGAAATTGCCCGAGCCGTCCTCATCCCTGACATTTATTTTTCTTTTAGGCTTGTTGTGCGGCGCCGTGGCACAGAAAGTAGGCCTGCACGCCTTATTCGGGTTTTTACTCGCCGGCATCATGGCCGGGGAGGCCAAGGCCCTTTCGGAAAAGACCCGCCAGACCATTTCCCAGATGGTCTATGCCGTTTTCGTCCCCATCTTTTTTGTCAGCATCGGGCTTAAAATGGATTTCCTAGCCTATTTTGACCCGGTCATTGTGCTTTTTGTCGCCGTCATCGGCATCAGCCTCCGTTTTTTGGGTGCCTGGATCGGGGTATCTTTATGCCGTATCCCAAAGACCAACCGTTTGACCATTGCCATTGCCCATACGCCCGGCGGGATGATGGAGATCGTCATGGGTTTATTGGCTTTGGACTTCAAACTCATTACACCGACGGTGTTTGTCGGTATCGTTTTCGGCGCCTTGATCACGGCCATCGTCATGGGGCCGTGGCTGGCTTGGGGCCTGGGACGGCGCAAGCAGGTCAGCGTGTTTGAATTCTTCAGCCGCCGCGGCATCATCATTCCCCTCAAAGTGGAAAACCGCGAAGAGGCCCTGCGGGTTTTGGCACAAGCCGCGGCCCAGGAAGACGATCTTTACGACGATGAATTGATCGTCCATACGGTCTTGGAGCGTGAACAGATGATGGGTACCGCCATTGAGGAAGGGGTGGCTTTGCCGCATGCCCGCCTGGCCGGCTTGCGCAAACCGGTCATTATTTTCGGCCGGTCGCTCTCCGGTGTCGACTGGAACTCTCCCGACGGTAAACCCAGCAATTTTATTTTTCTCATCCTGACCCCCGACAACGATGATGCCGTGCAGGTGCAGATCCTGCAGGCCATTGCCCGCGTGATGCAGGACCCCGCCAACAGGCAGGCTGTTCTCAATGCCAGGGACGCTTCCCAGGCCTGGGACATTTTCCAGAGCGCTTTTACCCAGCTGTACGTGGAGCGTTTGAAATAAAAATTGGCAACAGTTTCATTTATGTTATAATTTCCGCTCTATCCCGCTTCGTTGAATTGCTTTCGCGTTCAACTTCGCAGGATTTCGCTAATAAATGTGAAATTTCGAGAGCTGTATGATTTCCGTCAGTCATGTTTCCTTACAATTCGGCAAGCGCGTCCTGTTCGAAGGGGCCAGCATTGCTTTTAACCCGGGCAACTGTTACGGCATCATCGGCGCCAATGGTTCGGGCAAATCCACTTTTTTGAAGATCTTGGCCGGCGAGATCGACACGACCGCGGGCAGTGTGAACGTGGCCCCGGACAAGCGCATTTCCGTCCTCAAACAGGACCAGTTCGCCTACGATGAGTTTTTTGTCCTGACCACCGTCATTATGGGGCATAAACAACTTTATGCCGTCATGAAAGAAAAGGACGAGATCTACGCCAAGCCGGACTTTTCCGACGCGGACGGCCTGCGTGCCTCCGAACTGGAAGCGGAATTTGCCGAGATGAACGGGTGGGATGCCCAAAATCAGGCCGCCAAATTGTTGAGCGATCTGGGCATCAAGGAACCCTTACATGCCGTGCCCATGAAACAACTCGAAGGTTCCCAGAAAGTGCGCGTGCTGTTGGCCCAGGCGCTTTTTGGCAACCCGGACATCCTCATCCTCGACGAGCCGACCAACCATCTTGATGTGGAAACGTGTTTGTGGCTGGAGGAATTTTTGATCAATTTCCAGAACATTGCCATCGTTGTTTCCCATGACCGCCATTTTCTGGACAAGATCTGCACGCACATCGCGGACATTGATTTCGGTAAAATACAGCTTTATTCGGGCAATTACAGTTTTTGGCTGGAAGCCAGCCAATTGGCCCTGCGCCAGCGCTCGGAATCCAACAAGAAGATCGATGAGAAGCGCAAGGAATTGCAAGATTTCATCGCGCGCTTCAGTGCCAACGCATCCAAGGCCCGCCAGGCCACGTCCCGCAAGAAAATATTGGAGAAACTGACCTTAGAGGAGATCAGGCCCTCATCGCGCAAATATCCGTTCATCCATTTCAAGCCCGAACGCGAGGCCGGTAATGACGTGTTGTCCGTGGACGGGATAGCCAAGGCCGTCGACGGGCAGGTGATGTTCAAGGATTTCTCCCTGCAGGTCAATAAAGGGGACAAGATCGCCTTTGTCGGGCCCAATGATCTGGCCAAGACCACGTTGTTTGCGGTCCTGATGGGGGAGTCGCGGGCGGATAGCGGCACGTTCAAATGGGGCGCGTCCACCAGCCGGGCGTATTTTCCCAAGGACAATAAAAAATATTTTGACGTGGACTTAAACCTTGTGGACTGG
>JACPXN010000074.1 GCA_016196515.1 Candidatus Omnitrophota bacterium
AATTGCTCAAGACCTTTGACCGTCTGGGCATCCCCTTGACCGAGCAGAAGCGTTTGACCGGGGTGGCCGTGGACGCGGTTTTTGACAGCATCTCCGTGGGCACCACCCATCAGGGCGAATTGGCCAAGTTGGGGATCATTTTCTGCTCCATGTCCGAGGCCATTCAAAACCATCCCGACCTGGTCAAAAAATACATGGGCTCTGTCGTGCCCTCGGCGGACAATTTCTTCGCGGCGCTCAACTCCGCGGTCTTCAGCGACGGGTCATTTTGCTACATTCCCAAAGGCGTGCGCTGTCCGTTGGAACTCTCGACGTATTTTCGCATCAACGCGGAAAACACCGGGCAGTTCGAGCGCACCCTGATCGTGGCCGAGGATGACAGTTATGTCAGTTATCTGGAAGGGTGCACCGCGCCCATGCGCGACACCCATCAATTGCACGCCGCGGTCGTGGAACTGGTGGCTTTGAACAATGCCGAGATCAAATATTCCACGGTCCAGAACTGGTATTCCGGGGACAAAGAGGGCAAGGGCGGCATTTATAATTTCGTGACCAAGCGCGGCAAATGCGTGGGGGTCAACTCCAAGATCTCCTGGACGCAGGTGGAAGCGGGCAGCGCCATCACCTGGAAATATCCCTCGGTCATCCTGCAGGGGGACAATTCCGTCGGGAAATTCTATTCGGTGGCCCTGACCAGCCACCGCATGACCGCGGACACCGGCACCAAGATGATCCACATCGGCAAAAACACCAAAAGCACCATCGTGTCCAAGGGCATCGCTTCCGAACATGCCAACAACAGTTACCGGGGACTGGTGAAGGTGATGCCGTCGGCCGAAGGGGCGCGCAATTTTTCCCAATGCGATTCCATGCTGGTGGGCAATCACTGCAGCGCCAATACATTTCCTTATATTGAGGTGAAAAACAACACCGCGGTGGTGGAGCATGAGGCCTCGACGTCCAAGATCAACGCCGAACAGATGTTTTATCTGCGTTCGCGCGGGCTGGACCTGGAAGAGGCGATTTCGCTCATCATCAACGGATTTTGCAAGGACGTTTTTAAGGAATTGCCGCTTGAATTTTCCGTTGAGGCGATCAAATTGCTGGAAATGAAATTGGAAGGCAGCGTAGGTTAACGTAGGGGCTTGATTAATCAAGCCCGTACAGGAAAGGAATTTTGATGTTAGAGATTAAGGATTTGCACGCAGGCATAGAAGGCAAAGAGATCCTGACCGGGGTCAACCTCACGGTCCATGCCGGCGAGGTCCATGCCATCATGGGCCCCAACGGGTCAGGCAAAAGCACCTTGTCCAAGGTGTTGGCCGGCCATCCGCAATATGAGGTGACGTCGGGAACCATCAAATACGAGGTCAATTTCAAGAAGATCGATCTGACCGAACTTGAGCCGGACCAGCGCGCGCTGGAAGGCATATTTTTGGCTTTTCAGTATCCCGTGGAGATCCCGGGCGTGCCCTCGTCGGTGTTTTTAAGGGCCGCGTTCAATGCCATCTGCCGCCATCAGGGCGTCCACGAAATGGACCCCATTGATTTTGACAAATATCTGCGCGAAAAAATGAAACTCCTGCACATCGACGAGCAGTGCATTGATCGTCCGGTGAACGTGGATTTCTCCGGCGGGGAGAAAAAGCGCAACGAGATCCTGCAGATGGCGGTCCTGAATCCGCGTCTGGCCGTTTTGGACGAGACGGATTCGGGCCTGGACATCGATTCCATGAAGATCGTGGCCGACGGTGTCAACAAATTGCAGCGCAAGGACAATGCCATTGTCCTCATCACCCATTATCAGCGGCTTTTGAATTACATCCAGCCCGATTTTGTCCACATCATGATCGACGGGAAGATCGTCAAGTCCGAGGGCAAGGAACTGGCCCTGGAAGTGGAAAATCGCGGCTATGACTGGTTGGTGAAGTGAACATGATGACCCAGCAACGGCGATATCCTTTGCGCATCGATGGCCTGGACGAATACCAGGAGAAGTTGATCGATGCTTCCCCGGCATGGCTTAAAGGCCTGCGCCGCAGGAGTGTGGCCCTTTTTACCGAAGCAGGCCTGCCCACGGTCAAGGACGAGGAATGGAAGTACACGCCCCTGGTGGATGTTTTTAACCGTCATTTGCGCGTGGCTGTTGACCCTGTGTCCGTGGACGAGGCGAAATTGCGCGCTTATCAGGACGAAGGCGATATTCACGTTGTTTTGGTCAACGGGGTTTTTAACGCCCAACTCTCCGGGTTAGGCCGCCTGCCCAAGGGGTTGTCCATTTTACCTTTCCAGGAAGCCGCCGGCCGTTATTCGCAAGAAATGGAACTGCTCACCGAGCGGCTGACACCCAATGACTCCAAGGCCTTTGTTTCCTTGAACCACGCGCTTTTTACCGACGGTGTTTTTGTGCGCGTCCAGGACAATGCCGTCATTGAACCGCTCATCCACATCATCCACGCCACGGCCTGTGATGAGCCCGATGTCATGGTTTTTCCGCGTTCCATGGTCATCGTGGGCAAGAACGCCCAGGCCTCCATTATGGAAAGCCACGTTTCTCTGGACGCGGAAGTGTATGTCAGTGACGCCTTGACCGATATCCGTGTGGGCGAGGGGGCTGTTGTCCAGTATTGCAAGGCCGAAGCCGAAAATGTCGGCTCTGTCCATATCGCCGCGACCCGCATCTGGCAGGAGGCCGCCAGCACCCTGGAATCGTTTGCCTTTGCCCACGGGGCGCTGTTGACGCGCAACAATCTTTCCATCTTCCTCAAAGGCGAGGGGGCCAACACCGTGGTGAACGGGTTTTACGCCATTGACGGCCAACAGCACGTGGACAACCACACGTTTTTGGACATCCGCCACCCTCATTGCACCACGTTCCAATTTTATAAAGGGCTTCTCAACGGCGCGGCCCACGCGGTGTTCAACGGCAAGATCTACGTGCATCCCGAAGCGCAGAAAACCGACGCGTATCAGTTGAACAAACATTTGCTGCTGGGGCCCGAGGCGCGGGTGGATACCAAACCTCAACTGGAGATCTTTGCCGACGACGTCAAATGCACCCATGGCGCCACCATCGGCCAGTTGAGCGAGGACGAGGTTTTTTATCTGCAAAGCCGCTGCATCAGCCGGACCAAGGCGGTGCAGTTATTGTCCAAAGGGTTCATGGACGATATCATCAATACGGTCAAGTCCCTGCCCATCCGCCGCAAACTGAACAAACTTTTGTCCGTCAAGTTTCCGGAAGTAAAACTATGATAGTAGTCGTCCCCGAAATCTTCTGTCGGGGACCCAGACACTGGATTCCCGACAAAAACCTGCCTGCCGGCAGGCAGGCATTCGGGAATGACAGGAAGTTACAATGACCCTCGATGTTAAAAAGATCCGCTCGGACTTCCCCAACCTGCACATTCAGGTGTACGGCAAGCCGCTGGTATATCTGGACAACGCCGCCACCACGTTCAAACCCAAATGTGTGATCGAGGCCATGGATGCCTATTATTCGCAGGGCACGTCCAACGTGCATCGCGGGGTGCATTATTTGAGCGAGCACGCCACCCAGGCCTTTGAAGAGGCGCGCAAGACCGTGGCGAAATTCCTGAATGCCGCCAAGCCGCAGGAGATCGTCTTCACCCGCGGGACCACGGAATCCATCAACCTCGTGGCCCAAAGTTATGGCCGCGCGTTCCTTAAACCCGGCGATGAGATCCTCATTTCCCACATGGAGCATCATTCCAATATCGTGCCCTGGCAGATCTTGTGCGAGCAGACCGGGTGCGTGTTAAAGGTCGCCCCCATCAACCGTCAGGGAGAGATCATCTGGAAAGAATTTTTGCGTTTGCTGAACCCTAAGACAAAGATCGTTTCCGTCGTGTGGGTGTCCAATTCCTTGGGCACGGTCAATCCCGTTGAGAATATCATTAAGGAAGCGCATCAACGCGGGGCGGTGGTGCTGGTTGACGGCGCGCAGGCGGTGACGCATGCGCCGGTGGATGTATTGGCCCTGGATTGCGATTTTTTTGTCTTTTCCGGGCATAAAATTTTTGGGCCAACGGGCATCGGCGTTCTGTATGGTAAAGAAAAACTTCTGGAAAAAATGCCGCCCTATCAGGGCGGGGGAGACATGATCTCCTCGGTGACCTTCCCCAAAACAACGTATAATGTTCTGCCTTATAAATTTGAGGCAGGAACGCCTGCCATTGCCCAGGCCATCGGTTTGGGGGA
>JACPXN010000076.1 GCA_016196515.1 Candidatus Omnitrophota bacterium
GACGATCGGGTCGCGGTAACGGAATTCACTGGACGTGTCCACTTCAACCGGCAAACGGGCCCAGCGTTCCATGGCGTATTTGCCGACCAGCCCCGCGTGATACGCCGTGCCGCAGGCCACGATCGTCACCTTGCGCAGGCGCGCCAATACAGCGTCGGAAATGGTCAGCCCTTCCAGATCCAAACGGCCGCCTTTGACACGCACCGCGAGCATGGCCGCCAGGACCGCCGGCTGTTCGTGGATCTCCTTGAGCATGAAATGCGCATACCCGTCTTTCTGGGCGGACCCAACGGAAAAAGATACGGTGTCAATTTTCGCCGGCACTTTTTTGCCGTCGAACGTCATCACCTCAATTTTATCCTTGGTCAGGACCGCCATTTGTCCATCCTTGAGGTAGACGACACGGCGGGTGCGCTCCAGGATGGCGGGCACGTCGGAGGCGATGAAATTCTCTCGGTCGCCCACCCCGATGATCAAAGGCGAGCCCACGCGCGCGGCCACCAGCATGTCCGGATGGTCAGAACTGATGATCCCTAAGGCGAACGCGCCTTTGAGACGGCGCAGGGCCTTTTGCACGGCCGCGGCCGGATCGCCCCTATAAAAAGAAGCAACCAGATGCGCGATGACCTCGGTATCGGTCTCGGAAACGAATTTGCAGCCCTGCTTTTTCAGGGACTCTTTGAGGGGATGGTAATTTTCAATGATGCCGTTGTGCACGACGGCGATGCGGTTTTTTCCATCGGTATGGGGATGCGCGTTGCGGTCGCTGGGCAAACCGTGGGTGGCCCAGCGGGTGTGGGAAATGCCCACCCGGGCAAAAGGCACACGCCGCGCGCGGATGAGTTCTTCTAAATTGCGGATCTTGCCCTTGGATTTACGGACGACCAGAAGCGCCTGCCTGCCGGCAGGCAGGTCGCGGCATAACAGGCCGACACCGCTGGAATCATACCCGCGGTATTCGAGTTTCTTAAGCCCCTCGACCAAAATGGGCAGCGCGTCCTTGGTGCCGACATAGCCGATGATTCCGCACATAAGTTACGCTGGTTTGATGTTGATGAGCGTGATGACGGCCTTGTAGCCGTTCTTCCTGCGGGTAAAGTAAACTTCCCCGTCACAGGCCGCTGTCAGAGAGGCGCGGCCGATGACGTTAAGCCCCGGCTTCCACCGGTCCCCCTGACGGGTCAAAATAGTGCCGGAGGCGACCTTCTGGCCGCCCGACACCTTGATCCCGCGGGTTTCACAATAATATTTGCTTGTAATGCCGCCGACACGACCGCCCATAAAAATCTCCTGTAGGGGCGCAATTTATTGCGCCCGCGAATGAGGGTTCGATGAATCGAACCCCTACGCAGGTTTAAAATGTATGTCAATATACACCAAAATCATTCCTTTGCAATCAAAAATTATTTACCGGCCAAAAAGGCGTCGATCTGGGCCTTAAAACTATTGAAGTCGCGCGCCATGGTCTTTTTACCGTTCATATAAAAAGTCGGGGTGCCGCGCACGTCCACCTGTGTTCCCAGGCCCATGTCCGCCTTGATCTGGGCCTCGTACTGGGCATCCTTATTTTTAAGGTCGTCCATCAACCTTTGTTCATTGAGCCCCAATTGTTTGACATACTCTTTCATTTTGTCCGCGCTGACGTTGGCGCCATTGGCCAAAAGCAGTTCCACCATCTCAATATACTTGCCCTGCTCATGGGCGGCCATGGCCACTTTCGCGGCGGGACGCGCGTTAGGATGGAAGCCCAAAGGAAAATGCTTGATGATAAAATTGACCTTGTCCGGATAGGCCTTGAGCGCTTCCTTGATCGGCGGATAGAACCGGGCGCAGAACGGGCATTGCAGGTCGGTGAACTGCACAATGGTCACCGGCGCGTCCTTTTTGCCTACGACCACTGAATTCCCGACGGGGATCGTATAAACCTTGTTGAGGTCTTCCGACGGCGGCGGCTGTCCTGGTGACGGGCGCTTTTCCAAAGCCGCCAAACGGACGTTGATGGCATCGAGCTTGCGGCCGATGTCATTCTGTTTGGCCGCGAGGGCTTCGGCTTTCTCAACCAGCGGCATCATGGCCACCTTCATGGCATTGCCGACACCGAGCAGCAATCCCGTGCCCGATAAAACACCGATCAAGACAACCAGCAAAAAAATGATGACATTATTTTTCATAAAACCTCCATTAATAAAAATCATCTTACCGCAAAATCGTCAGCCCTACAAGTCAGTCTTGCCGTAACGCTCGATGATGAATTTGATGTCTTCCCAGCGTTTGCGGCACCCAAACACCGCGACGATACAGGCGTGGCCGCCTTTGTTAAAATACCCCACGAAACAGGACTGGGCCTGCCGGGTGTAACCGGTCTTGCCGTACACGTCCCTTTTCCAGTTCAAAAATAACAACTTGTTATGGGACTTGAGAAAATGCCTGCGCCCGTCCTTGGAATAAATGATGCGGTATTTAAAGGTGATGGCCTTGCTGAAAAAATTATTTTTAAGGGCTTCCTTAAAAATAAGAGCCATGTCATGGGCGGTTGAATATTGTCTGGTGTTGGAAGGCAAACCGTGGGAATTAGCGAAATGGGTATGCCGGGCGCCGGCACCCCAAGCCCGCCGGTTCATCAGGACGACGAATTTCGCCTCGGAACCGGCCACCGCCTCGGCCAGGACAATGCTGGCATCATTGGCGGATTTTAAAAGCATCCCATACAGCAGATCGCGCACCCGGTATTGTTCGCCGGCCTTAAGGCCAAGTTTGGTCGGCGCAACCTGGGTGGCCCGCTCGGACACAGTCACATAACCCTCGAGCGGCAATTTTTCCAGGACCAGAAGCACGGTCATGATCTTGGCGGTGCTCGCCGGAAATATCCGGCGGTCGGGACCTTTGGCGTAATAAATATGGCCGTCGGTCGCGTCCCGCAAAAGCGCGGATGTGGCGGTGATGCCGCGGGCCGAAGCGTCACAGGGGCAGGCCAGGGCAATGACCAGCGCCGGCAATAAAGCGCAACGGCAAAATTTCAATTTTCCCCCCGCGGGCGATCAATGATCGCCCCTACACTGGCCAGCGCGGCCTGATGCACGCATTCCAGGGCCTTGGCGACGCCGGCCGTGGGCATCAGCAAAGAGCCCTGTGCCAAATTGATCGTCCACCCCTTTTTTCCGTTGACGATCACGATGCGGATGTTCTGTAATAGATGTTCTTCGTTGACCAGAACATGGACCATGGCTGTTTTGCGTTTGGGGTCGTACAAAAAATCTTTGCACACCACCGCGATGCCGTCGGCCGAGTGGTCGGGCATGGAAAAACGGTCAGGGTCAAAACGCTCCATCACATAATGCTGCATGGCGGCGTCCTTTCTGCGCGCGACGTTGACATGTTCTTTTTTGGCCAGCGTAAGTTCATAAAATTCCTTTTGTCCGCCCTCGGCCCATTTGCGTTCGAACTTGGTGTCATAGCGGGCCGGAACTTTTTCCAGGCGAAGATCAAACCCGGTGCCGGGCACATTGTCCGTTATCCACCCGGCGTACGGGCGATGGTCGGTGACGATCTTTAAGGTTCCCCCGTCGCGCAGGCGATTGTTGGCCAAACGCAGGAACGCTGTGTCGAACAACCGGTGCTTGGCACCGGATTTTTTCGGCCACGGCGGGGGAAAAAGGCAATGGATGAACCGGACGGTCTTGGGAGCAAAAAGAAGATCGAACCCCGGACGCACATCCAGGCGCAGAACGCGCGCGTTAACAACGCCGGCGTGGTTGACCTTCCTTAACGTGCGCTGGATACGTTCGCAATACTCCTCAAAACCGACATAATTGACCTGCGGGTTTTGGGTGCTCAAACGCGCCAGATATTCCCCGTTGCCGAAACCTATTTCCACTTCCACCGGCCGGTCATTGCCGAAAATTGTTGCCCAATGGGCGGGACGGGGCAGGACCTGATGGTCCAAAAACGGCTTAAGGGAAATGTAAAACGGCTTCATGCTTCCTTATTATACCCTATTAGGCCTTCCCGCGCAAATAGCCCTGCCGCCGGGTCCTGGAAAAATGTTCGATGGCATAGCGCAGCGCGGTGCGCGGCATGTTCTTGTAATGGCGGCGCAGGAATTTCTCCAGAACGTCCCGCGAAACGCGTTTGCCTGTCTCGCGCAGCATCCACCCCACGGCCTTGTGCATGAGATCATGCTCATCGTTGAAAAGGACCCGGGCGACCAGGAACGCCTCTTGGGCGCTTTTGCGGCGGATAAAATAAAACGTGGACACCATGGCCGCCCGGCGCTCCCACAAGTTGTTGGAACACGCCAGGCGCCTCAAAACATCGATCCCCTGTCCCTGTTCATAAAGATACGCGCCGAGGATCCGGGGAGCGGTCAGGTCCACGAGGTCCCAGTTATTGACGCGCTTGAGATTTTTTAGGTAAAAACGGGCGATGCGTTGGCGGGCGGCACCCTGTGCCCTTTCAAATTTCCCGACGAGAATGATGAGCGCCGTCAGCCGTTCCTCGTGAACGGGGCTTTGAAGCAAAACGGCGATGTCTTTGAGGGGCAGGGCACAAAATGACCGGGCAAGGACGCGCTGGGCCGGGACAGGGATGCCTAAAAACTTGTCGCCTTGGGCATATTGGCCGGATCCGGTCTTGAAAAATGCGGCCAGGGTCTTTGCCTTGGCGGGCGAAGCGCGACGTTTGAGCGCCGCGCGCAATTGGACGGCGGATGCACTATATGGAAGGCATGTCAAAAATCGCTCAATTATGCTTTGACGACACTCTTACGGTGTCCAATTTTAAGAATATGGCAAGAGCATTCCCGCGAAGCCGCCGAATGAAAATTCTGCGGCGTAGCAGAGTAGCCCCAACCGGAACGTAAGCCATCCTCGCCGCTATTTAGTGGTTTCACCACCAAATCCACCACCAAAAAGTGATGGTATTGGATAAGAGATGACAAAGAAAATCAAGGAAGGAATGAAATCTGGATTTACGCCGTGATCCCCAAAATCAAGACCGGAATGTCATTGTTGGAAGTACCCCTGTTCTTTAAATCCCAAACAAACTGCTCAAAATAAGAAACGCCCGTGGACATGGATTCGGCAATCTCTTTGACCGGCACTATTTCGACGCCTTCCGTTATGTGTCCCAAGTTCTTGAATATTGTCATCTTAGCGCAGACGTTATAAACCATAAAAGCGTATTTGCCGAATTGCAATTCTACGCCTAATTTGTTCTTGACGAAATCCATTTCCCTCAGCGCGCCCCTGGGATGCTTCGCAGAATAACCGTCAATGTAATATTCGCGGGGATAATC
>JACPXN010000075.1 GCA_016196515.1 Candidatus Omnitrophota bacterium
AGCGCCGCCGCCACCTATGCCGCCATTGCCAGCCGATCCGCCCGCGCCTCCAGCCGGAGCCCTAGTAACCACGCCGCTAATAAAGCTTCCGCCGCTGCCGGTCCCGCCAGTTATGTTGATGAATGCCGAGCTCGTACCCCCTGCGCCACCTGCCCCGCCTGCGCTACCAGAAACAGCAGAAGTGCCATTTGAACCGCCCGTAGCACTTATAAGATTACCAAAACTCGACGTGCCTCCTGTGCCGCCCACCGTGACCGTATAAACATTACCTGGAGTGACGGTAAAAATCTGCTTGCCATATCCACCCCCGCCACCCCCGCCCGCTGACTCGTATGGCGAAGAGTTCGCGCCCCCTGTTCCTCCTCCGCCCCAGACTTCGACCATGATGCGAGTTATGCCCGTTGGAACGGTAAAACTGCCGCTTGCATTAAATACGCTGATGTTCGGCACCGGACTTGAAGCAGAACCCGTTCCTACAGTTCCCCAGACGCTGTTGCCGCAATACTGGAGGGTGTTGTTGTCATCGACATAGAGAGTGCCGGGAAGGCAAGAGCCCGACAAAGCGGCCTTGGGGACAAGCCGCAACTGGTCATAATTCCCCGATGGGGCCGGATAATATGTTGTCAGGGTGGTTGTCCCTGCGGACACAACACCGGTACTGATGAGCAAAAGGATGATGGCATAAAGAAAGGATTCTGGACGTTTCATATTTACCTCCGGGTGAGATCCTTTTGGCTAATACTTCTATTTAAAGTATAAAACATGCCCGGGTATTGACAAGGAGATTTAGGGATTTTTCTTGCTTGACAACAGGGCATTCACCTGTTATATTTGCACCAATATTACGTTCAAGTCTTTTAACCCGGTCCTGTGAGGCTGGAAAGGATTTATATGGTTTTCGATTTCGTTTTGTTCATAACTGCCCGTTTCTCTAGTATTTAGAGAGGCGGGTATTTTTTTAATGAGCGCATGACTTGCGGAGCGAAGCGACGTAAGTCATAAGCGCGAATTAACCCTGCGAAGCTCCCAAACGAAAGTTTTGGAGCGAAGCAGGGTAAAAGGAAATCATGCCTTCGGTTCAAATTATGGACCAGGACGCCATCCGCCGCGCGGTTTTGCGCATGGCGCATGAGATCCTGGAAAAAGGCGGGGTGAAGGACTTGGCCCTGATCGGCATACGCACCCGCGGGGTGGTTTTGGCCGAACGTTTGCGCACGGCCATCAAGGGCATTGAGGGTAAGGACGTGCCGGGCGGGACTTTGGACATCACGCTGTATCGCGATGACCTGACCTTGGTGGGTCCCAAACCTGTGGTGCGCGAAACGCTCATTGATTTTGATATTACGGACAAGCGCATTGTTCTGGCGGATGATGTGTTTTTTACCGGGCGCACCATACGGGCGGCTTTGGATGCTTTGGTGGATTTCGGGCGGCCGGCGCTCATTCAACTGGCGGTGCTCATTGACCGCGGACATCGCGAATTGCCCATCCGCGCCGATTTCGTCGGCAAGAACATCCCGACGGCCAAATCCCAGAACGTGCGGGTATTTTTAGGCGAGTCCGACGGGCAAAGTGACCATGTGGACGTGCAAGGAGCCGTATGACGCAATGGAAGCATCAACATCTTCTGGGTTTGCAGGACCTGACCGCCGAAGACATAGAACTCGTTTTGGACACGGCGCAATCGTTCAAAGAGGTTTCTTCGCGCGACATCAAGAAGGTGCCCGCGCTTCGCGGAAAAACCGTGGTCATGCTCTTTTTCGAGCCATCAACGCGCACGCGCGTCTCGTTTGAACTGGCGGCCAAACGTTTGTCCGCCGACACCCTGAATATCGCGGCCAGCGTTTCTTCGACGACAAAAGGGGAGACCCTGCTGGACACCGCGCGCAACATCGAGGCCATGAACGTGGATCTGATGGTGGTGCGCCATGGCACGTCCGGCGCGCCTTTTATCCTTGCCCAAGGGTTGAAATGTTCGGTGGTCAACGCCGGCGACGGCTGCCGCGAACATCCCACCCAGGCTTTGCTGGACCTTTTTACGCTCAAAGAAAAATTCGGCAGGATCAAGGGCCTGCGGGTCGGCATTGTCGGCGACATTTTGCATTCGCGGGTGGCGCGTTCGAATATCTGGGGTTTGACGAAACTGGGTGCTAAGGTCACTGTGTGCGGTCCGGCCACGCTTATGCCGCGCGGCATCGAGGCCATGGGCGTTGAGGTCTGTTATGACATCAGAAAACTCATCAAGAACAGCGACGCGCTGATCACCCTTCGCCTGCAAAAGGAACGCCAGCAGGACAAGTTCCTGCCCAGTTTGCGCGAATACGGGCGGCTGTTCGGTATCAACCGGGAAAAATTGGCTGAGGGATCGGACGAGCTCATCGTTATGCACCCGGGGCCGACCAACCGCGGGGTCGAACTCTCGGCCGAGGTTGCCGACGGGAAACAATCGGTCATCCTCGACCAGGTCACCAACGGCGTTGCCGTGCGCATGGCGGTGTTGTATTTGGTATTAGGGAAACACGACATGTAGGGGCGCAATTTATTGCGCCCGCGAATGAGGGTTCGATGAATCGAATCCCTACGGAGACATACAATGGGTCTATTGATCAAAAACGCAATGATCGTCAACGCGGATAAAATTTGGGACACACGTCAGGATATTTTGTGCGAGGCCGGCAAGATCGTCAAAATAGCGGCGTCCATCGCACCCGACGGACATCAGATCATCGATGCCAAGGGCAAAAAGGTCCTGCCGGGGCTTATTGACATCCACGTGCATTTGCGCCAGCCCGGGTGCGAGGACAAGGAAACCATTGAGACCGGCTCCAAAGCCGCGGCCAAGGGCGGGTTCACGACCATCATGTGCATGCCCAACACCACCCCGGTCATTGACAATGCCATGGTCGTGGAATTCATCCGCCGGGAAGCCCAACGCGTGGGTTTGGTCAATGTCTATCCCATCGGCGCCATCACCAAAGCCCAAAACGACCAGGAATTGACCGACATGGCGGAACTTAAAAGCGCGGGGTGCCTGGCGCTTTCCGACGACGGGAAGGCGGTCCTCAACAGCCGTCTGTTTCGTCTGGCCATGGAATATGCCAAGATGCTGGATCTTTTGCTCATCGAGCATTGCCAGGACCCCTGTTTGAGCGCGGGCGGGGTGATGAACGAAGGCGAGGTCTCGACGCTGTTGGGCCTGAAGGGTGATCCGGCGATCGCGGAGACCGTCATTGTCGCGCGCGACATTGAGATCGCTCTTTACTTAAACGCCCGTGTGCATCTGGCGCACATGAGTTTGAAGCGTTCGGTGGACCTGATCCGCGCCGCCAAGGCGCAGGGAATTCAAGTGACGGCTGAAGCGTGCCCGCATCATTTCACGCTCACGGACGCGGATGTCAAAAGTTTTGATACGTCGATGAAGGTCAATCCGCCGCTGCGCGCCAAAGAGGACGTTGAGGCCATCCAACAGGGCATTGCCGACGGCACCATTGACTGCATCGTCACGGACCACGCGCCGCATACCAAGGAAGATAAAGAAGTCGGTTTTGACGCTGCGCCCTTCGGCCTGACCGGACTTGAGACCTCGCTGGGCCTGACCATCACCCAATTGGTCAAGCCGGGGGTGATCACTTTATCGCAAATGGCGGAAAGAATGTCCGCCGCGCCGGCCAGGATCGTCGGGCTTGGCGGTAAAGGCCGGATCCAGGAAGGCAAGGACGCCGATTTGACCATCATTGACCCGGACAAAAAATGGACGGTCACGAAAGAGGGCTTTGTTTCCAAGTCCGTCAACTCACCTTTTATTGGACGAACGCTTTCGGGCCGGGTAGAATACACCGTCTGCGGCGGCAAGATTGTCTATGCGCCTGTCGCCTAATGGATAGGGCAACAGCCTCCGGAGCTGTCGGTGCAGGTTCGAATCCCGCCAGGCGCATTTTAGATTTTCTTGCGTTTGCCGTAGGCAAATGCTAGAAAATCTTTAATCCCGAGCGTAGCGAGGGATCACCACAGAAAGGTATGTGTGCGCAAACAAAAGATCACCATTTCCGTCGTCGGAGGCAGCAGCATCGGTACCAGCGTTGAGGGCTTGGCGGAAAAGGTCGGCACCATGATCGCCCAACTCGGCTGTGTCCTGGTGTGCGGCGGTTTGGGCGGCGCCATGGAGGCCGCGGCCAAAGGCGCCCAAAAAGCCGGGGGCATCACCATCGGCATTCTTCCCGGCAAAGAGAAAGACGATGCCAACCCGCATATTGATATTGCCCTCCCCACGTCCATCGGGTACGCCCGCAACACCATCGTCGCCTGCTCGGCGGACATCATCGTAGCGCTTCCCGGCAGTTACGGGACCAATTCCGAGATCTGTTACGGGCTTGTCTACAGCCGTCCGGTCATTGACTTAGGCAACTGGAACATCGACGGCATGACCCATGCCAAGAACGTCGAAGATGCCCGGGAAAAGATCGAACAGATCATCAAAAAACTCCAGCAAAGCTGAAAATGAGACCATGGAGAGGATCCAAAATATATACAAAGTCGTGGGCAATGAGAAACTGTGTCCGCAATTCTGGCGGCTGACGTTCGACGCGCCACAGATGGTGCGCTCGGTCAAGCCCGGCCAATTCGTGCACATCCGTACCGGCGGGGGGCTGGAGCCGTTTTTCCGCAGGCCTTTCAGCGTGTATCGCGCGCAAAAACACGTTGAGATCTTTTATGAGGCCGTCGGCCCCGGCACTCAATTGTTGAGTCAAAAGAAAAAGGGGGACACCGTCGATGTTTTGGGCCCTGTGGGCACGCCGTTCGCCTTGCCGCCCGAGGGGACAAAGCAGGTGGTGATGATCGCCGGCGGTATCGGGATAGCGCCCATGCTCATTTTGTCCGACGTGCTTAAAAAGAAAAAGTGCGAACTGGTGCTGTTGTACGGCGGCCGCACGCGCGGCCATGTCTATCCCATGCAGGAATTCAAGGACGGCGGGGTCAAGGTGTTCGTGGCCACCGACGACGGCAGTGTGGGCGTCAAGGGCCGCGTCAGCAAATTGTTCGACAAGATCAAAAAAGACCCGCAAACCACGTGTCTTTACACCTGCGGCCCTAATGCCATGATGGCGGCGGTGCAGGAATTCGCCGCCCGTTGCGGTCTGGCCGGCCAGGCCGCGTGCGAGGAAACCATGGCCTGCGGTCTTGGGGCGTGTCTGGGGTGTTCCATACGAACAAAACACGGTTACAGGACCGTGTGTTACGACGGCCCGGCTTTTGACATCCACGAGGTGATATTTCACCCATGAATTTATCGGTCAAGATCGCCAACATGACGTTCAAAAATCCGGTCACGGTCGCTTCCGGCACCTTCGGCCACGCGGAAAAATATTATGACCTTGAAGAGGTCAAACGCCTCGGCGCGATCGTTCCCAAAACAGTGACCTTCCATCCGCAGGTGGGCAATCCGCCGGTGCGCATTTTTGAAACGCCTTCCGGCATGATCAATGCCATCGGCATCGAGAATCCCGGGATCGACGCTTTTATCGCCGAGAAGCTGCCGGCTTTCAAAAAGATCGGCGTGCCTTTGATCATCAGCATTCTGGGCCATACGCCGGAACAATTCGTTGGTATCATCGAGAAACTCAACAGCGCCGCCATCGGCGGGGGTATCGCCGCCGTTGAATTGAACCTTTCCTGCCCTAATTTGAAGTTTGAGACGCTCGTGGCCCAGGACCCGCAGGCGACACAAGCGTTGGTCCATCAAATAAAAGCGATCTGTAAATTTCCCGTCATCGCGAAATTGTCGCCGAATGTCACCGACATTGCGGTGATCGCGCTGGCCGCCCAGGACGGCGGGGCGGATGCCGTGTCCTTGGTCAACACTTTTACCGCCATGGCGGTGGATGTCAAGACACAGCGTTCGCGCATCGGCAACTTTACCGGCGGTTTGAGCGGTCCGGCCATACGGCCCATGGCCGTTTATATGGTGCACAGCGTGGCCAAGGCTGTTCGGGTCCCTGTCATCGGCATGGGCGGCATCATGACGGCTGACGACGCGTTGGAATTTCTCATCGCCGGGGCGACCATGGTGGCGGTGGGCACGGCGAATTTCGTTAATCCGCGGGCACCGCTGGAGGTTTTGGAGGGCATTGAGGCCTATATGCGCGAACACAAGGTCAATGATATCAAAGAGATTATCGGATCGTTAAAGTATGACAAAAAATAATTCAAAATTGATTGTCGCCCTAGACGTGGACACCTTCGACGAGGCCAGGCGTATCATCGACGAGCTCGTGTCGGGAATCCAGAAAATGGACCCCCGATAAAAACATTCGGGGGCGACTGCTGTATATGGAAAAACTAATGAAAGAACGCAGTCGATTGATTGTCGCCCTAGACGTGGACACCTTCGACGAGGCCAGGCGTATCATCGACGAGCTCGGGGACATTGTTGATATTTTTAAAGTGGGCAGCCATCTGTTCGTGGCCCACGGCCCGTCCGTTATTCGTGGCCTGCAGGCCAAAGGCAAAAAAATTTTTCTCGACCTGAAATTTCATGATATTCCCAACACCGTGGCCGGCGCTGTCCGGTCGGCGGTGTCTTTAAGGCTGTTCATGCTCACTGTCCATGCGCAGGGCGGTTTGGAAATGCTGCAGGCGGCCTCCAAGGCGGCCAAGGAACAGGCCGTTGCTTTAGATGTTCCCAGACCTTTGATCATCGGGGTCACGGTGCTGACCAGTCAGGCCAGGGACGCCGATACCAATGATATTGTTATGCAAAGGGCCTTGCTCGCGAAACAAGCGGGTTTGGACGGAGTGGTGGCATCCGTTGAAGAAGCGGCCCTGGTCCGCGGCCGTCTGGGTCAAGGGTTTATCATTGTAACGCCCGGGATACGCCCGGCGGGCACAGACGCCGGCGACCAGAAACGCGCGGCAACTCCCGCGGCGGCCATGAAAAGCGGCAGTGATTTTCTCGTCGTGGGCCGGCCCATAGTACAGGACAAAGATCCGCGCGCCGCGGCTTTAAGAATTTTAAAGGAATTAAGTAGCCACCCACCGTAACCTTAATTGTCCGATTTTGGACTATCTCAATTAAGGTTACGGTGGGTGGCTACTTAATTCTAGAGGAGAGATGAAACTTTTCGCCAAGCAGCCCATCAGCCGGATGATCGAATCCTCCGAGGGAGGAGAACACCATCTCAAGCGTTCTTTGGGGCCGTGGAGCTTGATCTCTTTGGGGATCGGGGCCATCATCGGCGCGGGTTTGTTTTCGCTGACCGGCATTGCCGCGGCGGAAAACGCGGGGCCGGCCGTGGTGCTGTCCTTTGTCGTGGCCGCCGTCGGGTGCGCGTTCGCCG
The DNA here is from genome assembly GCA_016196515.1 of Candidatus Omnitrophota bacterium. Lineage (GTDB taxonomy): Bacteria > Omnitrophota > Gorgyraeia > Zapsychrales > Fredricksoniimonadaceae > JACPXN01. The sequence goes on from JACPXN010000075.1 coordinate 7,335, forward strand.
GCATGTGTTACAGCGAACTGGCGTCCATGATCCCGGTCGCGGGCAGCGCGTATACCTACACCTATGCGACGATGGGGGAGTTCATCGCCTGGATCATCGGCTGGGACCTGGTGCTGGAATACGCGGTGGCCGCGTCGGTGGTTGCGGTGAGCTGGTCGCGGTATGTCAAATCGTTCCTGCATGATCTCCACATTGACCTGCCCGCAAAATTCATGGCCTGCCCGTTTGACACGATCACGCTGGCTGACGGCACGCAGGCCCACGGCATCGTCAATGTTCCGGCGATCCTGATCATCGTATTGATCTCCCTGCTTTTGATGATCGGCATCAAGGAAAGCGCGTGGGTCAATTCCACCATCGTCATCATCAAACTGGTGGTGGTCCTGACGTTCGTGGCCGTGGGCGTGCATTACATCAACCCGGCCAACTACCATCCCTTTATTCCGGAAAACACCGGAAAATTCGGGGAATTCGGATGGAGCGGCGTCATGCGCGCCGCGGGGGTCATTTTCTTTGCTTACATCGGCTTTGATACGGTCTCAACGGCCGCGCAGGAGTCAAAGACCCCGCATAGAGACGTTCCCATCGGCATCTTGGGGTCGCTGGTCATCTGCACGGTGTTGTATCTGGCCTTTGCGTCGGTGTTGACCGGCATGCTCAATTATCAAGCCATGCGCGGGGACGCCGCGCCGGTGGCCACGGCCATCAATCTGACGCCCTACCCGTGGCTGCAGGTGATGATCAAGCTCGGCATTATCGCCGGTTTTACGTCGGTGATCCTCGTCATGCTGCTGGGTCAGTCGCGCGTTTTTTATTCCATGTCGCGCGACGGGCTTTTGCCGAAACTTTTCAGCGACATCCATCCCGCGTGGCGCACGCCGTGGCGGTCGAACCTCCTGTTCATGGCCTTCGTCGGTTTTTTTGCCGGGTTCTTTCCGATCTCGAAATTGGGGCACATGACCTCGATCGGGACCTTGCTGGCCTTTATCATTGTTTGCGCCGGGGTCATGGTCCTTAGGTACACCCAGCCGCTGGTGCCGCGGCCTTACCGGGTGCCGTGTTTTCCGCTGTTCCCGTTTCTGGGGATCCTGGTGTGTTTGTCCATGATGACCGCTCTCGACGGGGACACCTGGTGGCGGCTGATGATCTGGCTGGTGATCGGGCTCATTGTTTATTTCACGTACAGCCGTTTCAACAGCAAACTGAATAAGGGCGGTTAGCTCAGCTTGGTTAGAGCAGTTGATTTACATTCAACAGGCCGTAGGTTCGAGTCCTACACCGCCCATGTTATATAAGTTGTGCGTGTAGGACGAGAAGGAGCCCCGTTTATAAACTGCGACGAATAGAAGCAGTTTATGGGGCGGGTGGCCGACCCCGACGAAGTCGGGGCGCCGAGTCCTACACCGCCCACATTAAAGGGTTATTATGAAAAATATTTTCTATCATATTCGCCTGTACCTCATGCGCGGGTTTTTGGCCGTCATCCCCATGGCCCTGTGCGTCATCGTGGTGGACCTGCTTTATCAACTGATCGACCATCGCGTCATGGTGTTTTTGCAAAGATTTTTTGACGTGCGCGGTATTCCCGGGTTCGGCATTCTCCTGCTGCTCGTGCTCCTGTTTTTGATCGGGGCGGCCGCCAGCAATGTGGTCGGCCGCGAGGCCTTACGGTTGATCGAATACGCCAGCACGCATATCCCCGTCGTCAAACAGGTGTATGCCTTAAGCAAACAGGTGGGGGATGTTTTTTTGAATGCTTCGGACCACAGCGTTTTTAGGAAGGCGGTCCTGGTCAACCTTCCCAATGCCGGACAGCGGACGATCGCCTTTGTGACCGGGCGGGTCAAGGACCAGAACACGGGGGAGGATTGGCTGAAGGTCTACGTGCCCATGGCCCATCCGATCGTCGGTTTTATGTTTTTGGTGAGGGAGACAGAGGCGGCGGATTCCGGTTTGTCCGTTGAGGATGCTTTCAAGATGGTCGTTTCGCTGGGGATCATCACCCCCAGGAAACCCTGATGGAACTTTTTCTGGACAAAGCAAACTCCCAATATTAAACTACCCGTCTGCTTCCCGAGATATTCGGGCATTTGGGGTCGTGGTGTAGCCTGGTTAACACATCAGCTTGTCACGCTGAAGACCGCGGGTTCAACTCCCGTCGACCCCGTTCTTCTTCGCACCAAAACTTGCGTTTGGGCGCTTCGGAGAACGGTTCCTACGAAGCTCAAACACGAAGCGAAGCGAAGTTTTTGAGCGAAGTAGAACCGCCAAATAAGTAAAAAAGCGTCCTTGCTTCCCAAGGGCGCTTTTTTATTGAAAACTCTCATGTTGTGTGTTATGCTTTAGTAGGAAAGTAAGAAAAAGTAGGAAAAGGAGGAGCCATGGTTACGAGGATGAGAGAAAAAGGACAGGTAACGATCCCGGCAGGTATTCGACAATCGCTGCATTTATCGAGCGATTCTTTGTTGTCTGTTGCCAGGGTGGGTGACGGGATCCTCCTGACGCCCAGGCCTTCGGTTTTTGAAGCGGTCTCAGCAAAGTTTGGTAAAATGGCTGAAGAAAAGGGCATTACCCTGGAGAACCTTCTGAAGGATTTGAAAAAAATCAGGCACGATCAATAAACAGCCGAGCCGTTAATGGCCATTGCTCAATATAGGGTATTTTTTGATACGAGTGTGTATATTGCCGCTTTGCTTTCTGTGAAAGGCGCCGCGGGAGAACTTGTGCGCCTGGCCGAAGCCGGGGTTATCCGTATGGTTGTTTCGGAAGAGGTTATCACAGAGTCGGACAGAGTTCTGGTTGTCAAATTTCCTGGGCTCATTCAGGAAAGCCGTAAGCTTTGGAAACATCTTAGCCCTGAGATCGCACCAGATCCGACAACGGGCCAGATCAAACCATTCTTGGAAAAATTACCCAAGGGCGATGCTTCGATCCTTTGCGCCGCTCACCTGTCAAAGGTCGCGGCTTTTGTGACATGGAATACCCGTGATTTCATGGCCCCCGGGGTCACATCGCTCGTTGATTTTCCGATCGTTGTACCGGCGGATTGTCTTAAGCTTTTTAGGAAATGGATGGAGCAATTTTTAGAATAAAAAAACGAATTTCGTTGGCCCCGCCGTTTAACTTAAGACCCCGTAATAACTTGCGGGGTTTTTGTTTTCTAATGGCTTAGTATTGGTTGGTATTTATTCGTATTTAATTTGACACACAGTTGACACAGAGAAGATGTTAGGGGGCTGTAAGCGCTGATTAAAAGTCTAACAATTTAGCAGGGCTTATTTTGAAGGCTTATTGATTATTTAAAATTCAATAATTTGGAAGGCGTGGTTTTTAGGGCTCTTGCAATCTTTTCGACACTGAGCAGTGTAACATTCTTCTCCGCCCGTTCTATCAAGCCGATATAATTTCTGTGCAGGTCTGCTAACTCAGCAATTTTCTCCTGAGACATTCCTAATTTTGATCGTTCCTTTCGAATTTTTCTTCCAAATTTAATCGAGAGAATTCCTCGCGGCTTGCCGCGGGGTGAGTCATTGGTTCTAGCCAGGTGATGAGCATAAGAAGCACCATGGATGATGCCAAACTCTATGTTAATGAAACTTATATAGGTGAGGGTAATGGAACAGAAACATTTAAAAAGAAAAAAGATTATACGATCACAGCGAGGAAAGAAGGATGTCGGGATACTTCTGTCATCGCAACAAAATCATTCGATCCGACTACTTTGTTAGGCATTTTGCTTGATTGGGGAATAATTTCAATCTTAATTGTTGATGGAGCCGCGACAGGTGCCGTGCAGAAATTTGATAAAACAAGTTATCTTGTTGACCCTGATTGCTCAGGTAAGAATGTTGAACCTGTGGCCCCAGCTAAGGAAGAAAAGAAGGCAAGTGAACCGGCTAAACCAACAACAAATTTTAATGGTGGTTCGGTTTATAAAAAGTAAAGAATAAAGCCAGCGTTATACGGATAAGTTGTTTCTGAAGGGATTATCATTGAGTGGAAAGGCTCAAGACCTTCCCATCAACTTGTCACGCTGAAGACCGCGGGTTCAACTCCCGTCGACCACGCCAAATAAATAGAGCCCTCTCGTCGCTGAGAGGATTTTTATTTTTTGAGAATGGATGCGTGCAGATAATTAGACGGGAATGACTTCGCCTTTTTGCGCAAACTCGCAAACAGGGCTTTCTTTGCTGTCCCA
>JACPXN010000086.1 GCA_016196515.1 Candidatus Omnitrophota bacterium
TTAACGTCACGGATTCTTTGCCGTCCACATAAACGGGCGCGATGGGTGTCTCGGAAGTGCCGGGCAGACTGATGCCGATGTCCGCGTGCCTGCTCTCGCCGGGACCGTTGACCACGCATCCCATCACCGCGATCTTCAATTGCTCAATGCCGGGATACCTGCTTTTCCACGCCGGCATTTTCAATTTGATATGGTCATTGATGTCGCGGGCCAGATACTGAAAATAATCGCTGGATGTGCGGCCGCATCCGGGACAACTGGTGACGCTGGGCGCGAAATGCCGAAACCCCATGGCCTGCAAGATCTCTTTGCATGCCTCCACCTCTTTAGCGCGCGGCACATGGGGCTGGGGCGTCAGGGAAACGCGGATGGTGTCGCCGATGCCTTCCTGCAATAAAATGGACAAGGCCGCGGCGCTGGACACAGCACCCTTGATATCCGCTCCGGCCTCGGTCAGCCCCAAATGCAAGGCAAGATCGCACGACGCTGCCAAACGGCGATAGGCCGCGACCATGTCCTGCAGGACCGACATTTTTACGCTCAAGACGATTTTTTCCTTGGGCAGGCCCAGTTTGACGGCATATTCCGACGAGCGCAAAGCGCTTTGGATCATGGCATCAATGGTCACATCGCGAAAATCCTTAGGGTCAGCCAGACGCGCATTGGCGTCCATCATGACCGTCAACAGTTCCTGGTCCAAAGACCCCCAGTTCACACCAATGCGCACGGCCTTGCCGTTGTCCACGGCGATCTTGACGATCTGCGCGAAATTGTCGTCGTGCAGTTTGCCCCTGCCCACATTGCCGGGATTGATGCGGTATTTGTCCAACAAACGGGCGGTTTCGGGATGTTTATTCAAAAGCGTGTGGCCGTTGAAATGAAAATCACCGATGATGGGCGTCGCGATGCCCTCGCTGCGCAGGCGGCGGATGGCCTCGGCCGCCCCTTTAGCCGCGTCATTGTCATTGACGGTCCAGCGCACCAGTTCAGAGCCGGCCTCAATGAGCGACTTAGTCTGGGCCAGTGTCGCCTCAACGTCCGCGGTGAGCGTGTCGGTCATGGACTGGATGCGCACCGGCTGGCCACCCCCCAACAGGACAGGACCGATCTTAACAACAGGGCATTTTCGACGGGAAATGGAAGCCATAATTTGAATTTACACCTCAAACAAAAATGCTATAATTGACGGCGTATTATAAGGAACATCAGCCAAAAAAGCAATATATGGAAATCTATTTAGCAAAAACTCAAGGTTTTTGTGCAGGTGTTGCGAGCGCTATAGACATCGTGGAATTGGCCCTAAAGACCTACGGCACGCCGCTGTACGTCTATCACGACATCGTGCACAACACGTCGGTGGTCAATGACATGCGCGAGCGGGGCGTTATTTTCGTTGAAGACCTCAACAACGTCCCCGAAGGCGGCCGCATCATTTTCAGCGCCCACGGCATTCCCCCGACCCTCATCGACCAGGCCAAGGCCCGTCAATTGAAATACGTGGACGCCACCTGCCCTTTAGTCACCAAGGTCCACAAAGAAGCGGTGAAATTCTCGAGCCAAAACATTGACACCGTGCTCATCGGACACGTCGGGCATCAGGAACTGGTGGGCACATCGGGCTATGTCCGTCCCGACCTTTTGCATATTGTGGAAGATGAAGACGACGTGGATGATCTGGACATCACCCCCGGCAAAACCGTGGCCTATATCACCCAAACCACCTTGTCGGTGGATGAGACCAAAGGCGTCATCGCCAAACTTCAAAAAAGATTCCCCAAACTCGTGGGCCCGTCGCGCTCGGACATTTGTTATGCCACCCAAAATCGGCAGGACGCGGTCAAGGAACTGGCCAAGACCTGCGACATCATCGTCATCTGCGGCTCGCCGCACTCGTCCAACAGCAACCGCCTGCGCGAAACCGGCGAAGGCCAGGGCGTTGAAAGCCATATCGTAGATACGGCCGAAGAACTGGATGTCCGCATCTTTAAAAACAAACACAAGATCGGCCTAAGTTCCGGGGCGTCCGTCCCCCGTTATCTGGTGGACACCATCATTGAAAAGATCCAGAACGCCTATCCCGAAACGAGCGTGCAGGAATTCGCTAATCCGGAAAAAAATATTGTTTTTCCGGTACTACAATTTAAGGAATAGATGGCCAAACTCTTCATCGACAATATTGAATACGACGTCCCCGACGGCCAGCAGACCGCGGAAGCGTGCGAAACCGCGGGCATCCCCTTTTCGTGCAACTCCGGGGTGTGCGGCACCTGCCAGATCGAAATACTTGAAGGTGCCGAGAACCTCAACGAACTCAATGAAGAAGAAGCGGCCCTGGGCCAGGACCGTCATCACCGCCTCGGATGCCAGTGCAAGATCCTCGGCGGCATTGTCAAGGTCACGTATTGATGTTCATCCTTCAGGAAAACCCCATTGACATCGCCTCTTTCAAAAATACCGGCGCCCCCGCCGATGGCGGGGCCGACGGCGCGCTGGTGACCTTTGAGGGCATTGTCCGCGCCGACCAACACGGCAGCGGCAAGGCCTGCCTGCCGGACAGGCAGGTCAGCGTTCTGCAATACATCGCTGATACGCCGGCCTGCAGTGCAGAAGGCGAAAAGATCGTCGCCGAGGCCCTGTCCCTTTTTCCCGTCACGCGCGCGGTGTGCGTCCAGCGCGTGGGCAAACTCAACGTCGGAGAAACAGCGGTATGGATCGGCGTGTGGGCCGGCCACCGGGACGAGGCCTTCAAGGCCTCGCGCTACATCATTGAAGAGGTCAAAAAACGCCTGCTCATCTGGAAAAAAGAATTCTTCGCCGACGGGACCTCCGACTGGGTGCGCGGCTGCCAACACGAGGTAAAAATATGAAACCCGCGGAAATCGATATCGACATCCACGGCATTGACCCGGAGGATTTCAAAAAATATGAACTCGTGGACGTGCGCGAGGACGAAGAAACCCAAGAATGGCCCGCGCAGGCCGAACATCTGTGCATGCCCTGTTCCGGATTTCCTTTCAACAAAGAGGTCTTAAACAAAAACAAACCTTATCTCATCTTCTGCGCCAAAGGCGGCCGCAGCCACCGCGTGGCCGAACTGCTTCAGGCCCAAGGATACAATGCTGTTTCCGTCAACAACGGCATCGCCTCGGTCAACGCGTATTTAGAAGGCCTCTCCCAAAAATGAAAAATATCCCCGAAGCCCTGCTGGCGGATCACACGACGTTCCGTCTGGGCGGCCCCTGCCGGTATTTGCTGGATTGTCCAACTCCTGATGAGGTCAAACAAGCGGTCAAGCAACTGGCGGCGGACAAAATACCATTCGTGCTCATCGGCGGCGGGTCCAATGTGGTTGTTTCGGACGAAGGCCTGGACGCCGTGGTGGTGCGTTTTGTCAGCCCCACTCCGCTCATCAAACGCCGCAACGATGAGGTGACCGTGTCCGGCGGCACATCGCTGGATGCCCTGGCCCTCTGGGCGGTGGAAGAAGGTTTGGAAGGGTTGAATTACGCCACAGGCATTCCAGGCACCGTGGGCGGGGCTGTGGTGGGCAATGCCGGCGCCTGGGGCAAGCAGATGGGCGATGTCCTTAAATCCGCGACCATCCTGGACCACAAAGGCAATGCCAAGACCGTTGGTCTGGACTATTTCGGTTTCGCCTACCGCCACTCGCGCCTGAAAGAAACCGGCGAGATCGTCCTGGACGTCACCTTTGCCCTCAAACCGGGCGACTGTGTTGCACTGGCAACGGAACGCGCCGCCATCCTGAAAACGCGCGCCGAAAAACACCCTGATTTAGTCACCCACCCTTGCGCCGGTAGTTTTTTCCGCAACATTGAGCCCACCTCCAAAGCCGAACGCCGCCAGGCCGCCGGATGGTTCCTGGAACAAGCGGACGGAAAAAATTTGAAGGTCGGCGGGGCCTATATCTTTGAAAAGCACGCCAATATCATCATCAAAGGCCCCCGCTGCACGGCGCAAAACGTGCACGACCTTTCGCTGAAAATGGCGACGCTGGTGAAGGCAAAATTTGATCTGGTCTTAAACCGCGAAGTGCGCTTCGCCGGCAAATTCCAAACCGCGCCGGGGGCCAATGAGCGGGGGTTTTGGTAATATCAA
>JACPXN010000079.1 GCA_016196515.1 Candidatus Omnitrophota bacterium
GGACGGCTGCTTTAAAGTGCCCCTTGTCATCGAATGAGCCCGCACCGTTTAACCGCCCACGCACTCCTGGACCTGTTGAAATCCTCCAAGGTCACTCCTCAAGAGGTTTTTGAGGATGTTTTGGCCCGCGTCAAAGCCGTGGATGGTAAGGTCAAGGCCTATGTGCGCATGGCTGGACCCCCGACAGAAACATTCGGGGGTGACAGTCCGAGGAAAGGCGCTTTTCCCATTCCCATCGGCATCAAGGACAATTTGTGCACCCTGGGGGAAGAGATCACCTGTGGTTCCAGAATATTAAAAGGTTTTCATCCGCCATACAATGCCGCGGTCGTTGAGAAGGTCAAACGTTCCGGCGGCTTGATCGTCGGCATTGCCAATATGGATGAATTCGCTTTCGGTTCTTCGACGGAATCATCCTGTTATGGTCCGACGTTCAATCCCTGGGACTTAAGCCGGGTGCCGGGCGGTTCCAGCGGCGGTTCCGCGGCCTGCGTGGCCGCTGACGAAGCTACGTGGGCCTTGGGGTCGGATACCGGCGGTTCCATACGCCAGCCAGCTTCTTTTTGCGGCATCGTCGGCATGAAACCCACCTATGGCCGTGTGTCGCGTTATGGACTGATCGCTTTCGCTTCCAGTTTGGACCAGATAGGTCCTTTGACCAAGGATGTCACCGATTGCGCGCTTTTGATGAACATCATCGCCGGTTATGACGAGCGCGATTCCACATCGGTCAATGGGCCCGCGCCGGATTACACCAAGGCCCTTGTTCAGGACGTCAAAGGCATGACCATTGCTGTGCCTAAAGAGGCATTTGCCGATGGACTTGATCCCGAGGTACGCAAGGCAGTGGAAGATGCTGCCGCGCTTTTACAAAAATCAGGGGCAAAGATCAAAAAAGTGTCCTTGCCGCACACGCCCTACGCGGTGGCGGCCTATTACATCGTGGCCACGGCCGAGGCGAGTTCCAACCTGGCCCGTTTCGACGGGGTGCGTTACGGCTTAAGGGTTTCGCCCAAAAAAATCCGCAAGAGCGCCGTGATCGACATGATCGAGGAGACCCGCAGCCAAGGATTCGGTAACGAGGCCAAACGCCGCATCATGCTGGGCACTTACGCGCTTTCGTCGGGATATTACGATGCTTATTATTTGCGCGGGCAAAAGGTGCGCACCCTGATCAAAGGGGATTTTGATGCGGTATTCAAGGACTGTGACGCTGTCCTCACCCCCACATCACCGACAACGGCTTTTAAGATAGGGGAGAAGACAAACGACCCGTTGTCCATGTACCTGTCTGACATTTACACTATTCCGGCGAATTTGGCCGGCGTTCCGGCCTTGTCCGTGCCTTGCGGCTTTTCCAAACAAGGCCTGCCCATTGGTTTGCAATTGACCGCCAAGGCCTTTCATGAAGAAACACTTTTGCGCATTGCCTATA